>CAYZBC010000324.1:0-5833 GCA_964476535.1 uncultured Maribellus sp. | reverse complement strand
TTTTATCCAAAAACTTTTTTTCCTCCAGAAGTTCCCTGAAATAATCATATTTATTACTCTGAACATAATTTATTCTGCGTAAAGGAATTTTCATAAAAAGAGCCTGAAGAATATCCCGAATAGCCAATTCTCCCTTTTTGTCATTTCCAATAATTCGAAGAACTTTATTCATAAAAACACTTGTTGATTTGTTGGACATATTTTCTTCAAAAATTTTCCTCAAATTCTTCGCTACTTCCTGCGTTGCATCGTTTCTGCCTGTAACCCAACCTCTTTCCAGTGGGTAAAGCGACAAAAACGCCAATTGCAAATTCCCGTTAACAATCTTTGCCATATCGCATTGAGAATAGGCGGCAGCTCTTTTACCCGCATCTTCGGGTTTCTTTTTTGGAAGTATAATCCACCAGGGGTTATATTTACTTTTTTCTTTTGGTTTTCGATGTTTATGTAACCAATTAAACGATCTCATGTGTGGATGGCAATGTAAATCTGCAAATCTGGTTATTGTACTCATTACAATACGATTGAGGTTAGAAATGGATTTAATGGATATTTTTTCATCGAATCCGATGAAAATATTAGCGTTGATGGGCAACGTTTTTCAGCTTCTGAATTTTTTATTATTGAAAACATTTCAAAGGTTTTTATTCAATTGTTAAATTGAAAACCTCTGGTTAAATCACTGTAAAGCAAGGTAATAAATCAAAACTAAAAAACCAAGCAATTTTAATTGATAAAAATGAGTAATAATTTATCTTATAATACTTTAAGGTTGCAAAAAATTGCCTTTTTGCATCGTGACTTAAATTGTATAAACAGCCGCAAGTTTTTAATTTTATTAATTAGAACTTTCAATAACTTTGGTTACTACATAGGTTCCTATTCCACCTATAACACTAATTAAGAAATCCCACATTAATTCTAATTTGAACAAAAAAAGTGAAGCTAGTAAAAGAAAAATAGACCAACTTAAAATTAAAACTATTCGATAAACAAGTAATATTGGTTTTGCTTTTCCGGAGTATGCCATTACCCGATCCATTCGAACCTGTTCCGTAGCAGCAGAATATGCACCTTTTAACATCCAGTGACCATCGTTCTCCTCAACATTTTTCACTTGGTCATCTTTTAAAAGAACCAAACCCGTTTGTGAATATATTATTACCGGTAATTTACGAGAACTATATTTTTGTCGAATATCATTAAGTAGTTCTAAGCCCAGTGGCTCCCATGCTTTATTAACTTCTTCGTCCGTTTTTCTAATCTGATTTTTTAAGTCTAAAAGTGCCGCTTCGCCATTTGCTATATTTTGTTTGTTTAATTCAACAAGCACTTCTTGCACATCTTCGGAGGATTCTACATCCTTAATTTTTTGTTCGAATAATTCGATAAGTTTAATTTCTGTTGTTTCTGCAGTTCCTGTTTTTTTTGCAACTTCTATTTTTTGTTTATATAATTCAATAAGTCTAAATTTTGCTTCATTTATCTGTAGATGACATTTATTGGAATGATATAAATCTAAAAGAACTAAATCCGGTTTATTATCATCTATTCGTTCAATAAGTTTCCGGATATCTGTTTCTTCACGAATATCATAAGTTGAACTATGGTTTTCTTTAAAGGTTTCGATAAAACGCATTTGATCATCGCAAATAAGAATATTTTTTCTTTTTGTCATGTTTAAGATTGTTGAATGATTTATCAATTAATTGAAGCCGCAATTTACATAAAAGATTATTTAGATAAATAAATTTCCAAAAAATTTTATATGACTTATTTCTTTTCTAGTCAATTTCAATTACACTAACTTGCCCACAAAAAACACAACTAACTTTTCAAAATAATTTTATACGATGAAGGTTATTAAAGAAATTTCAGAAGCGGTAAATTCAAATCTTTTAAAAGCAGGCACAATAATTTATACCGGAGGAAATGCTGCAACTCCGCAAACCCTGCTAAAACAATTAATTAATGACACATCAATAAAAGATGTTGAATTAATAAGCGTTTTGTTGTTGGGCGAAATAAAAGAATTATTCACTGAAAAAACTTGTCGACGTATTAAACACCGGATTATTTTCTCTGGCCCTCATTCCAGAAATGCATTAAATAAAGGTTTGGCAACTTACCAGGTAATGCATTTATCAAACATTCCTCATCAGGTTAGAAATTATCTAAAACCAAATGTTGTTTTTGTAAATGTTAGTGGCCCCGACAAAGGAGGAAACTACAGTTTGGGAACAACCGTTGAAGGGTTACATGCTGCCATTGAATATGCAAAAGCAAACGGCGGAATTGTAATTGCCGAGAAGAACAATCAAATGCCATTTATTTTAGGTACCACAATTAACGAATCGAATATTGATTATCTAATTGAAACAGATTATCCGCTACCGGTAATTCCTTATCACCAACCCGACGAAACTGCAAATAAAATTGGAAGAATAATTACTGAACTTTATATTTCTAACGGTTCAACTTTACAGTACGGAATTGGGAAAGTACCAGAAGCAGTTACAGATGCAATTATTAAAAAAGGAGTAAAGGACATTGGGATTTATACTGAACTTTTCACCGATTCAATGCAAAAACTAATAGAAAAAGGAATCGTAACCAACCGATATTCAGATGTGAATTTTTCTATCTCATCCATATTTTTGGCAAATAATAAAAATGGATACGACTGGCTGGATTTTAACAGTTCAATTCAAAGTCGCCCTTGCAATTTCACCAACAACATTTTAAGAATTGCACAACAACATAAAATGATTGCAATTAACAGTGCAATTGGTGTTGATTTACACGGAAACATTTGGGCTGACTCGTTAAAAGGCAGACAAATCTATAGCGGAATTGGTGGGCAGGCAGATTTCCTGCGCGGTTCAATTTTATCGAAAGAAGGTTATGGAATAATTGCAATGGAATCGACAACCAACAAAGGAATTTCCAAAATAATTGACATGTGTCCGGAAGGAATTACAACCACAGCAATTGCAGCCGACCCGGTAATTATTGTAACTGAAAACGGCGCGTTTAATCCAATGGGATTAAATTTGGTAGAACATGCCATTGGAATTGCGCATTTAGCAGAACCTAACACGAAAGAAAAACTACTAAGTAAAATATTTGACAGCCCTGAATTTTATAAATCCAGGGCAGCATTGAGCGACAAAACACCCAAAGGATTTACACCTTACAGCGAAATTGAATAAAAAGCTTTGATATATAAAATCTAATTATGGAAAATTACAAATTAGTACTCCGTGGCGACCTTAACCAAAATGGATATTTATATGGAGGAAATCTACTTAAATGGATAGATGAATATGCATGGATTGCTGCCACCCTAGATTATCCAGAGAGCAATTTGGTTACCATTGCCTTAAATGAAGTTACTTTCAAAAAAAGCATAAAAGAAGGTACAATCTTAAAGTTTATAATTCTTAAAACTAAATCGGGTAATACTTCGGTTCAATATTATGTTGAAGTATTTTGTACAACAAAATGCCAACAGAAAATGGATCTGGTTTTTTCAACACATATAACATTCGTTAATCTCGATGAAAATGGGAATAAAAAAAGTTTGCCCATCTAATCTGTTTTTTTGTATGTACATGTTTATTTCTCAAATAAAGAAACGATAAAACCTCAGATTATAAAATAAAGAATTCAACATAGTATAGTAAAAAACAGTTAATTTCTGTCATGCTTCATCCTGTTTAATTAAATAAAAAGAAGTGTTATATAATATAAAAAATTCATTCCAAAAAAGATTTTTTTATACTACTTTCAACCCCTAATTATTAATACAATAATTTGTAATCATAATTCTATCTCATCTTGTTTTACGTACTAATACCATATAATTTTTTTAGTCTATCCTTCGAAAATTCTTACGAAGTAAATCTATATAAAAAGAAATTCAACGAATTTTCTACAAGCAAAAGACGTTCGAACGGAATTTTTATTGGGTAAATATTGGTTTGCTATTATTTAACAAACAACTATAGACTTAATCGGTTAATGAATTCATTAGCCTAAAAATTTTAATTATGGTAAATAAAATTACAAGTTTAGCTGAATATCTTCAGAAGTACCAGGAAAGTGTAGCCGATCCAGATGGATTTTGGGGCAAAATTGCAGAAAGTCATTTCTGGCGTAAAAAATGGGATCAGGTTCTCGACTGGAAATTTGAAGGAGAAAATGCTCCGGATGTCAACTGGTTCAAAAATGGTAAATTGAATATTACAGAAAATATCTTCGAACGTAATATGCACATGCGAAAAGATCAGGTAGCTATAATCTGGGAACCAAACGATCCGAAAGAAGCAGAAGTTAGACTTACCTATGGCGAACTTTTCGACAAAGTGAACCAATTTGCCAACGGCTTAAAAAAGATTGGAGTAAAAAAAGGCGACCGCGTAGCTATTTATCTGCCAATGGTTCCTGAGTTAACCATCGCCATGTTAGCATGCGCAAGAATTGGGGCAATCCACTCCATCGTTTTTGCAGGTTTTTCTGCAACCGCTTTAGCCGACCGTGTAAACGATGCTGAATCGAACGTAATTATTACGTCTGATGGTGGTTATCGTGGTACTAAAACCATTCCTTTAAAAGCAATTGTTGACGATGCAGTAGAAAAATGCACAACGGTTAAAAACGTAATTGTTTTGAATCGCACCGGTGAAGAGATTAATTTTGTTGAAGGCCGCGATGTTTGGTGGCACGATTTAATTAAAGGTGTTTCAACAGAAAACGTTGCTGAAGTAATGGATTCCGAAGATACATTGTTTATTCTCTATACTTCAGGATCTACCGGAAAACCAAAAGGAGTTTTACACACAACTGCCGGTTACATGGTTTATGCTGAATACACATTTAAAAACGTATTTCAATACAGCGATGGCGATGTTTACTGGTGTACCGCCGACATTGGCTGGGTAACCGGACACTCGTACATTGTTTATGGTCCGTTGTTAACAGGTGCTACTTCAATTATGTTTGAAGGTGTTCCAACATGGCCAGATGCTGGTCGCTTCTGGGAAGTAGTTGATAAGTATAAAGTGAACCAGTTTTACACTGCCCCAACTGCAATTCGTGCTTTAGTTGCACAAGGCGATGAATGGGTTACTAAATACGATCTCAGCTCGTTAAAAGTATTGGGAACCGTGGGCGAACCCATAAACGAAGAAGCCTGGCGCTGGTATCACGATTTAGTTGGAAAAGGGAATTGCCCCATTGTTGATACCTGGTGGCAAACCGAAACCGGTGGAATAATGATAACGCCTCTGGCAGGAATAACTCCAACCAAACCTTCATTGGCGACATTGCCTCTTCCAGGAGTTCAACCAATTTTGGTTGATCCCGAAGGAAATGAGTTGAAAGGCAATAGCGTTGAAGGAATTTTGTGTATTAAACATCCATGGCCGGGAATGCTCAGGTCACTTTATGGCGATCATAAAAGATGTTTCCAAACCTATTTCTCTGCATTTAAAGGATTGTATCTAACTGGTGATGGTGCAAAACGGGACGAAGAGGGATATTACCGAATCATTGGTCGCATAGACGATGTTATTAATGTCTCTGGTCACCGCATTGGAACAGCCGAAGTTGAAGATGCAATTAACCAGCATCCAAAAGTAAATGAGTCGGCCGTAGTTGGTTATCCACATGCAATAAAAGGCTCCGGAATTTATGCTTACGTGATTTGTGCTGACCTTACTGATGCTGAAAAGTCAACTATTGAAGCAGAAATAAGGGCAACAGTAACTAAATTCATTGGACCAATTGCCAAACCCGATATGATTCAAATTGTTAGCGGATTACCAAAAAC
>CAYZBC010000323.1:0-5844 GCA_964476535.1 uncultured Maribellus sp. | reverse complement strand
GTAAGGAATAATTTTCATGGTGAATGGAACTATACAATTTCACCAAATTTGTAAACTTTATTTATTGACAAATCCTATGGCAGAGAAAAAAACATATGAATTGTTAAAAAATTATTTATGAAGAAACAACACGGGGTCGAATAAATGGACAAAACTTCTTATTCAAATTCGTAATATTCAAAAAATGAAAACTATTTTAAAACAAATAATCATTCTTATTCTGGCAGTATTTTTGGCGGCTTGCAATGTCAAAAGACCTGAAATCGCAAAAGTTGAAAATCTAGACAATTACAATGTTGAAGAGAAAATTAAAGCATTGGATATTGAACTCATTAAACCCGGAAAACCTGTGGCAAATTATCTCGGCGCGGTAAAAACAGGAGATTTAGTTTTTTTATCGGGGCAAATTTCGAAAAGTTCTCACGGGGAATTAATTATCGGAAAGCTTGGTACCGACTTAACAACCGAAGAAGGTTATAAAGCTGCAAGATATTGTGGGATTGCTAAATTATCAGTATTAAAAGCTGAAATAGGTGACCTGAATAAAGTGGTGCGAATTGTAAAAGTAACCGGGATGGTAAACTCCGATCCTGACTTTACACAACAATCTCAAGTGGTTAACGGGGTTTCAGATTTAATGGTTGAAGTTTTTGGAGAACGTGGAAAACATGCTCGGGCAGCCGTTGGAATGGCATCACTTTCCTTGGGAGTTGCATGCGAAATTGAAATGATTGTGGAGGTAATTGATTAACTAAATCTAATGCCTACATTAATACTTTCAGTTGCCTATATGACGTGTTTATATCCTGTTGACTGCTTAGGTGTTGTCTGAAAACTATTATAGTAAAACTTCCTGATTGTAAACAAAAAAATATGACAATGATTAAGCCTATTTTTATACTTTCTTTTTCTTTATTAATTTCCTTCTTTCTATCAGGGGAAAGACTAAAAGCATTAAATAAGAACGATTCTGATATTGGAATAATTCAGGATATTAAGCCGGCAAAACAAAAAAAATATGTTGCCTTTTCAGCAGATACAGAAGCATATTTTACACCCAGAGACTTTGAGCATTTCCAGGGAGAATATACCCAGCAAATGATGTTTGTGAAAAATATAAAGTTCCTTATACATAGCTTATTATTGTTGACAAGGAACATATTGAGGTAAAGTCCATGTCTGAAAAGCATTGTCAATCCAGAAAAGGAATCGATGAATTTTCGCTTCATACCCATTTTAAATGGTTTATTATGGATTATCCTAACGATTTTGAATCATTTAAAATAATTGAGAGGAGAATGCAATGGCTCAAAGATGCAAAAGAAGAAATTTCTAAAGCAGGTCTGCCAATGCCACTTACTTTTCGTTATGGAGGTGGCGATTCAAACGACAATTATTATTGTGTTGAAGACCTTATATTCTTTGTTGATGAGTTGGATATCAAAAATTTTCTTTTTTCTGCTGAAAAGCTCAAGGGTGTTATAGGAATAAATAAAGTTGCCAACTTAGGAAATAACATTTGGGAAATTGATGGCGGTCGCAAAGTGACACTGCTTTCAACTTGTGTTTATCTTGACAATGATGAAAATATTGTTTTAAAGAGAATTGATGAAAGTCTGAATTCTTCCGATTATGCCATCATTGGATGCCATGATTATCGGGAGATTGTCCCAAAGAACATGGAGAAGACCATTACATATTTGAATAAAAAGTTTGATGTTGAATATGTTACGGTGGATCAAATTGGAGAACTGGTTCGTCAAAGGATTATTTGCAATAAATAGCATGAAAATGCTTATTGATTGATATATAATAATTTTTTTGATGTTTTATGACAAATTATCTTTCAAATCCTTTTGTTTGTGTCGTTTTAAAAGATATTTTTGTTTCGTTATAGTTGAAGTACTAATGTTTCATTTTTATTTTGCACTTGTCAGTTCATTTCAAGGATAAAAAAGTAAACAGATATTAATAAAATTAATATGGAAAAATCGTTTATTAAATCTACGGTTTCTAGAAGAGCAGGTATTTTAGAAGAGCTTGAAATAAAAGGACAGGTATTGGTTAAAGAACTAAGCAAAACGTTTAAAATAAGTGAAGTTACAATTCGAAATGACCTAACTCATCTGGAGAAGCAGAATATGCTAATTCGTGCAAGAGGTGGAGCGATAAAAATTAAATTTCACATGATGGGTATAGATTCTTCTATCTCAGATAAAGAAAAGGAATTTCAGAAGGAAAAACAGCTTATAGCAAAAGAAGCCATTCAGTTGATTAAAAATGGGGATACGATTGTGCTGGATTCAGGGACTACCATAACGGAAATCGCTAAAAATCTTGAACAATTGAATGATCTTATCATTATTACGAATGCACTAAACATTGCCAGTATTCTTTCAGAATATGATGGATTTAAAGTTTTTATGCCCGGAGGTTTCCTTCGAAAAAAATTATTATCCCTGGTTGGTGTACTTGCAGATGAGAGTTTTACTCAGTTTTACTGTGATAAACTTTTTCTGGGTGCCGATGGTTTTGATACCACCTATGGTTTATCTACTGCGAGTTCGGAAGAAGCTCACCTTAACCAGATAATGATTAAGATTGCTAAGAAAGTAATAGTTGTTGCTGATTCGAGAAAATTTGGAAGAAGGCGTTTTGCGTTTATTGGGCCAATCTCTGATGTTGATGTTGTTGTTACCGACAAGGGGATTAAGGAAGAAGATAAAAATCGCCTTGAAAAGAATGGGGTAAAAGTAATTGTAGCATAATCCCAACAGGATTACTGTTTTTTAAGGCAGAAAATTTCACCATATTAGATTTTATATAGCGTTTTCTTTTTATGTTTTAATAGTGTTCGTCCATAAAGCAGGGAAATCGCTTTTAACAAAAAAAGATTTGTTCCCTATATTTGTCGTTCAAAGCAGCAGTTAATCTCTTAACAGGCTTCGATGCTTTTTTTGATTTTTCTTTTTCAAGCATTGCCAATGCTAGCTTTAAAATAATGTTATAGTTAATAGCAGAATTGCCGTTCTTTTTTAAAGATGCATCCTCTTTAAAAAGTACGTCTAGTGACCAATGTAAATTATTCTCAATAGCCCAAAAATTATGGATACAAAATCAGGGCTCCGGGCTGTTCCTTCCCGGGGGTACCCCCGGGAAGGAACAGCCCTTTTTTATTTAATTTAAATGGTATACTTTTGGATTGAAACTCTGGTATACTTTTCAATTGAAATTATCAGCAAAACAGGCAGCCGGTAGCAAAAGTTTCCGGCTGTTTTTATTGTTGACTTGACATAAGGTTATTAATAAGCATATTTGTTTCTGTCTGCATTAATTAGTCCAATTTTCAATAATGGCTAATTTTACCTTTCAATTATAACTTAGATTAGATGTTCAAGCACCACCGCTATCCGAAAGCTATAATTCTACAAGCCGTTTGGTTCAAATAGAAAACTTATTTGAACTAAAAGTGCTAAATCCAAATTCCAGCGTTTAGTTTACATTAGAAGCAATTCGAAATGCAACCTTTAATAATCACAATACTAAAGGTGTTATTTTAGATTTTAAAAGCAATGAAGGATTTGCTCCTATTGATGGTACGTTAGGTGTATTACTTACTTATGTTAGGGATTTGAGTTTGAAGAAAATGACTTACAAGTTGAAATCAGTTAACCCTTGAAACTGTTCTATTGCTTCATAACTTTTATTTTTTTATTGCCCACTTTAATAAAATATATTCCAGTTTTTAAAGACGATAGGTCTATGGTTTTAGACAGTTCGTTATTTGCCTCAACCTTTATTAATGCTTCGCCTTTTAATGAAAATACCTCGATATAGTCATTGTAATATTCGTTGAACTTAATTTCTACAAGCCCTTTAGTGGGGCACGGGTAACAGCTAAAATCATTGTTTTTTATATCTGAAATTCCTGTTTTTATTTCGAATATTGCCGTAAAACTTTCGCTTTTTATTACGTTGTCAATAACAAGAATATTGTCCGTTATTAGAATTTCTCCAGCGGTATTTTTCCAATGTACAAAACGATATCCCTGATTTGGTATAGCCTCTACAGGAGCTGATGTTCCGTTGTCTTCTACAAGCTGTTCGTTTCCACCGTTTAATAAACCTCCGTCTTCGGTAGTGGAGTATTTGAGCAAATGGGCCTGATTTTCTACTTCAATAATCCAAAGTGTGGTATCCTGAGCATTTTCTTCAAGGTTCAATTGTCCCGACTTGGTAGTATTGGGATAGACGATATAACACATGAGAGGCGTACTAAAATCGTTTATGGTAACACCACTAACCTGAATCGAGTCATTAATTATCAAAACAGCACCATCCGTCAATTCAAAAATTAGTGCAAGATTGGTAATATCGGAACCAAAAGGCATTGCAATAGTTACCAGCACTTGATCTGAACTCACTACAGATTCACTAATTTGGTTTTCAATTGCAATAGATATAATTGGAGAGGCTTGGCCATCCTCCAACTGCCATTTTAAATAGGGGCGTTCATAAATATCAATCCATTCAATAACATCAATTTGCCAGATATCGTTAAAATCCCATGTGTCAAAGCTGCTGGGAATTGCAAATTGGGGTGTTGAAAGCCCAATACATTCTTCCAAGTATTTACCGTCTCCATTACCCGATAATTCTGAATTTGCTGTTGCATCGAAATAACATTTTTTTGTATTTAAATTGCCTTTGCCGAAACCACCACCGATATAATCGCCAGAACCACCTACCGAACCTGTTCCATAAGACGTTAGTGTTGGAATTCCGAGCCCGGCAATACTGCCACCGTGACTAGTTGTACTCACATTCCCGGTAGCAAAACTGTTTTCAATATTAGCAGTACCACCCGCAGCCAGACCACCTACGTATTTTATTCCAATAACATTGCCGGTAGCAAAGCATTGTACTATGTTTCCATAATAACCGCAAAGCCCGCCAACATATTGATTCCCTTTTACGTTTCCAGTAGCATAACATTCCAGTATTTTAATGTCGACTGCTTGTCCAGCAAACCCTCCGGTATATTTTTCTCCATTGCTCTGCACGTTTCCTTTAGCAAAACACCGGTACAATTGATTCGATTTTTCCGATTTTATATAACCAGCATAACCACCAACTCTATCGCCAGTAGCTTCAACATCGGCACGGGTAGTACAACCCGAATTGAAATTGGTTGAACTATAGCCAAAAAAACCACCTACTTCTTCATTGCCTGTTACTGTTTTCACCATGGTATGGCAGTTAATAATAGTATCTGTTTGGTCTTTTCCAAAAAAACCTCCAACTTGATTATTTCCTGTTACATGTTCTCCGTAACTATAACACGACTCCATCTTTTGCACATAACCATTACCAATAAAACCGCCAATAGCATTTCCTGGTGATTTTACATTTCCATACGAAACACAATTGAATAAATATTGAGGACCTTCTCCTGCAAAACCTCCTGAACTAGCAGTCGTTTCACTACTTGCGTACACATCACTTTTTGTATAACAATTCTCGATGCTTAGGATACTTCCTGCTCCTGAACCTCCGCCAATAAAACCACCTACATATGTTTTTCCCGAAACATATTTTACTTCTGTAAATGAGTTTTTTACGAGCGATTTTCCTCCAGTATCACTATGTCCGCCAATAAAGCCACCAACGTCTCTTGCATCTTTGGCTGCTATAGTATCGGCAGTTGTATTGCATTGGTCAATTAATACATTACGGCCAATACTTCCAATAAAACCACCTATCCAGCGCATGGTTGAAATTGCTTCGTCGTTAGTATCTTATTTCTAATATTCTTGTACTATTTGGCAAGAGTTTAATAGTTTA
>CAYZBC010000322.1:0-5844 GCA_964476535.1 uncultured Maribellus sp. | reverse complement strand
TAACTCGATGCTATGATACAATAAATGTATTTTCCGTCGCGTTGCATATTATTCCATTATTTTAACTAAAATCAATTTTTCAATCTCTTTCTCTTTTGCAAATGAGATATTGTCCTCTTCTGATGGCTGGCTTTCTGCCGCATAATACTCAAGCAGAGTGTGATAGGCTTTATTTATGGTGTTGAAGTTTTCTTCATCCCCATTGCTCGCTTGCGCATCGGGATGAAATAATTTTGCTTTTTCAAAATAGGCTTTTTCTACTTCCGATTCCGTTGATTCATCGCTCAAACCAAGTGTTTTTTTTGCCAGTGCCACATGCTCTGGATTTAATTCTTTAATTTCAATAGTAGAAAAACTATAACATGGCAGAGGACCAACCAATTTAAAGTTCAATAAGCCCTTAAATTCTTCATCAAGTTGATCAATTACTTGTTCAAATTTTTCTTTTTTATTTCTGTTAATTAGAAATGCAGAGTTGGTAATCATCTGGTCATTCATTACCTCATGTATTTTTACATCGAGGCAAAATGAAGCTAATGCATCTAAAATTTCTAATTCAGTGCTTTTGTTCTTTTCATTTAATTTAGTCTGAACCAGCATCCCAACTTTTACCTGGACAGTTTGAGAAAGCGTGTCCGTTTTTTTCAGAATTTCATCTTTTAATGCTATGAAGTCGGGTTGGGCAGATATCTCATTAAGAATCACGGACAAATTATCCCAGCTAACTACCATGTCTATTTCTGTCAGGTGTTCTATTTTATTTAGGGTGGAAACAATTAAATCGTGGCCATTTGCAAGTATATTTAATACGTCTTTTTTGGCGTTTACAATTGTTCCAAGCTTCATGGGGAGGATCATGTTAAATCCAATAGCCATTATTTCTTCTATGGTTTTTTGATGATTAACCAAGAGGTGAGCCAGTGATTCTCTATCTGAAAATTCGATTTTTGCTATCTCCTTATCAGAAACGATGGCTGATATATTATCAAAAGAGATAAAATTTACGCCTAAATTTTTTAGCAAGCGAAAGTATTCTGCCCCGTAAGTATTAGGTACAATCCCATAGATGTATATTCCCTTTGTTTTCATGTGAATTATGTTTATTTTTTAGTTGCGTTTTGTTTTAATACCAGCTCAATTGCTTCGTTAAAATGGCTTGCCCGAAGGAGAATGTCCTCTGAAATTTCACCTTTACTCTTTTGTTTTTTTTCTATTAATTCCCGGATTGCCAACATGGCTGCTTTCCGGCAAATAAATTCAATATCGGAACCCGTAAGATTTTCAGTTTTTAATGCCAGTTTATTCAAATTCACTTTTTTGTCGAGAGGTTTTTTATGGGAGTGAATATCAAATATTTTTTCGCGGGTTATTAAATCGGGATTAGGCAATTCGAATATCAAATCGAACCTACCACTTCTTAGCAAAGCAGGGTCAATTAAATCTATCCTATTGGTTGCTGCCAAAACGATAACTCCTTTCAGGTCTTCAATGCCATCCATTTCGGTAAGGAACTGACCGATTACCCGTTCAATTACGCCGGAACCTGAACCATCGCTGGTACGCCGGGGGGTAAGGCTGTCTATTTCATCAAGAAACAAAATGCAGGGCGATGCCTGTTTTGCCAATTTAAAAAGTTCCCTTACTCCTTTTTCCGATTCTCCGATGTAGCGGCTAAGAATCTGCGGACCTTTTACCGAGATAAAATTAACACCACTTTCGCTTGCCAGAGCTTTTGCCAGGTAGGTTTTGCCTGTTCCGGGTTTACCATGCAGAATAATTCCCTTGGGTGGTTTTGTATCCGATTTTTTAAAAAGGTCGGCATATTTTAAGGGCCATTCTACGGTTTCCATTAATGCCTCTTTAATCTCATCAAGTCCGCCAACATCTTCCCATTTAACATCGGGTACTTCTACAAATACTTCTCTTATGGCTGAAGGTTCAACTTCTTTCATGGCATCCATAAAATTATCCATAGTTACTTCCAACGACATTAAAAGTTCGTAAGGAATTTCTGCCATTTGAAAATCGATTTGCGGGAGTATTTTCCGCAAAGCAGTCATTGCAGCTTCGCGGGCTAATGCTTCCAGATCAGCGCCTACAAAACCGTGTGTAATTTCTGCCACTTTTTCCATATCAACATCCAACGACAGAGGAATACCCCTGGTATGAATTTGAAGAATTTCAAGCCTTCCCTTTTTATCAGGAATAGAAATAGAAATTTCACGGTCGAACCGTCCTGGCCTTCTTAATGCCGGATCTATGGAATTTGGAATATTGGTGGCACCAATAACAATAACTTTACCTCGCGATTCCAGACCATCCATTAACGACAATAATTGAGCAACAACACGTTTTTCAACCTGTTTCTCACCCCCCATATCTTCCCTTTTGGGAGCAATAGCATCAATTTCGTCAATAAAAATTATGGATGGTGCGTGTGCCTGAGCCTCTTCAAAAAGTTTACGGATTCTGCCTTCGCTTTCTCCATAAAATTTGCCCATAATTTCGGGACCGGAAATATTAATAAAATACGCATCTGTTTCATGCGCTACAGCTCTAACTATGAGTGTTTTACCTGTTCCGGGAGGGCCATAAAGAAAAACTCCCTTCGGTGGCTGAACTCCAAGTCGTTCAAATATCTCAGGATATTTCAGAGGTAGTTCAATCATTTCTCTGATGCGTTGAACCTGATTACCTAATCCACCAATATCTTCATAAGAAACCTTGCTTTTGGGTTCACCGTCCTGTTTTGCTATTTCAAGCTGAAAAGTAGTGTTTGGATGTATTAGCACTACACCTTCGGGATTTGTACCGGTTACCGTATAATCTACCATACGGGAACCAAACAATGTAGCCCTCACTTTATCTCCTTTTATTACAGAAAGTCCATTTATAAGTGAAGCAATATATTTGGCATCATCAGCTTTATATAATGAACCTGTTTTGGAGTTTGGTTTAAGTTTTATTTTTAGTGCTTGTCGGCACGCAGTTTTAGTAACTTTTACTTTTTCATCGATTCCTGCCAGAGCATTTCCCCGGGTAATCCCATCAATCTGAATAATGCTTTTATCTCTGTCGTCAGCATAACATGGCATAACTTTTACAGGTGTGGCACGTTTCCCTTCTATTACTATTACATCGCCACTTTCAAGGCCCAGCAATTTCATATCTTTTGGATCTATTCGGGCTATTGCCCTTCCAACATCTTTTACAAGGGCTTCCTTAACTCGCAATATTATTTTATCAATTGGTTTAGTCATTGTATTTAATTTTACCTGGTATATCCTCAAAAAGAAAAGTCGTTAATTGATTTAATGCATTTAGCCCTTTTATTTCTTCGGCAAATGCAGGTATTTCAACCTTATTTAAATTACTAAAAGTTTCGTTAATTTTTTGCAAATAAGGCAATTGACCAGCCTTTTTTCTTTTGCAAAAATCACAATCATCCGAAACCATAACATTGTTTATAATAATTTGCTTCGGAACTAATCCAGATTTATTTAAGTCTAAAAGCAAACGGTTGGTTTCCGAAATCGCCATAGCTTCGGGAATACAAACCGGAATAAATTCGCATTTTGTATTATCCCGTAAAATATTTTCGATTCTTTTAACGGTCTTTTTTAAATTAAGCAAAAATGTATCTACATCGTCTTTTACATATGAACCCGAAAAACTTGTAACTATGTAGCGGTATTTCCATCTCATTTTGGCGGCTACCTTAATTAATTCATCCAACATTTTTGGCGATGCGATTAATCGCAATACGTGTCCTGTTGGTGCTGTATCAACTACATATTTATCATATTCGCCTTCTTCAATAAAATCGATGATGGTTTTAAAACTCATAACCTCATCAATACCAGGAATAGTTAAGGTCAGCATATTATCGATATCTTCACTATCAAGATTTGTTGAAGTTGTAAGAAGTTTTTCCAGTTCGTTATGATGTGTTGTTTTAAACACGGAGAGTGCTTCATCGGCAACCACTTCAATTGCCGAAAGATTATTTACTCCGTTTACCTTTGTTACTTTAAATCCAATTTGCTGCTCGAGGCAATCTGATACAGAATGAGCCGGATCGGTTGAAATGAGGAGTGTTCTGAAATTTTCTGACAAGGCTCTGGCGGTTGCAATGGCACAGCTGGTTTTTCCAACACCACCTTTTCCGCCCAAAATGATGAGTTTTAAATCCTTATTACCTAAACCAGCAAGTTCCATTATTCCTATTTTTTTATTCTTATTTCAAGAATGCCATTTGTAAATTTATGATGTAAATTTTGTTTGTCGAATTTTTCCTGAAGCAATAATTCTTTTCGGTATTTTCTGCTATTGTTAGTTGCCGAAATCTCAAGAATATCCTCTTTCAAATCAATAACTATGTCATCCGATTCAATACCCGGCATTTCCGCAATTATAACGATCTCATTTTTTTCATCAAAAATATCGGTTATTGGCTCCCTTTCTTCATCTACTTTAGGTCCTTCAGGAGTTTTCTTAATGTTTCCGAAAGTCTCTACTTTTGGGGTACCACCAACTGCAGATTTAACAGTAAAACCATAAACCCCTTTCATGCCTTTTTTGAGGTGATCGAAATTGATTTCCCCTTCCTTGCTAATTCCACCATTTTCTTCAAGTTTCCCTGCAAGATCTACTAATTTTTCGATACCCTTGAACATTTTACCTAATCCAAAAAGTTCAAAATCGGCTTCGTCTTTTTTTTCTTTTTTCTTTTCGTTTTCCATTTTGTAAATTGTTTTTAAGTTCTGTAAATTTATTTTGTTTTACTTTTAGCTTCCAGTTTTTCAAGCCGTGCTAACATTTTTTCGTGCTGATGAATCTCATCTTTTCTTGCTTCCGACGAAAGATAAGGATCGTCCTGCCACCAGTTAATTCCCATTTCTAAAGCTTTATCGACTCCGCATACCAAAAGCCTTATTTTAATCGTCAATAAATCAACATCTGCTATTTGTATTTGGATGTCTCCAACAATTACAATGCCTTTGTCTAGAACAAGTTCTAAGACATCTCGAAGTGATGAACTACCATTTGCTGTTTTAACTTTTGCTTCTGCCATTATTTTATTTTTTTTATCAAAAACTACCTCAGTGTCCCGAGCGATCCTAAGTCAATATTTAAATCATCTTCTTCAAGTCCGAAGACTAATCGAAGTTCTTCAATTTTAGTTTCAATTGCTTCCAGATTTAATCCAAGTTTCTGGGTTTCTATTTGAGTTAATTCTTCCCTTTCCACTCTTCTTATTGCTTCTCTTTCAACTAAATCGACGATGAGCTTAATTAAAGTTAAAACCAATTGTGCTAATCCTCCCTCTATTTGTTCGGGCGTATCAGCATTAATCATTTGATTAATATGCGTTTGAGCGGCTTCAATTTGTTTTTCCAATTTATGCATGTAAACTTCATCTCCCAGTTCGTTTTCATGCACTTCATCAGCTCTTTCCCCTTTATTAGACGATAACTTTGATAAAGAAACAATGATTACTTTAAGCGAAATAGCCAGCATATCTAAATCTGCAACTCGTACTATGAGATCTCCGTGAACTACCGCACCCTTATCAATGATAACATCTAAGGCATCAACAAGGCTTGCATTTTTATTTTCTGAATTAGTCATGATTTTTAAAGATTAAATACTCTTCGCGGCAAGTCCACAAGGTATTTTTACTATTTTTTAAATGTTTTAGTATTTTGTAACTCTATGTCACAAAATACTAAATTACGAGACAATCCACGAAGAATTTAACTTAAAGAGATTAAATAAAATGATAAGAGGGCCAGGGTCCACTCATTTCAATTTTTATTCCACGCAGATTAAACTTCTCTCTAA
>CAYZBC010000321.1:0-5865 GCA_964476535.1 uncultured Maribellus sp. | reverse complement strand
AACGTAGACCTTGCCGGGAAAAACGTAACTATCAAGAGCGGGCAGATAAACGATAACGTCAATACAATTTCAGCGGCCAATCTGACTTTAGTTCTTAGTTCGACTGACGGCGCTAACGTAATAAAAACTAATGTAACATCAACATTTGCCGCCAACACGGGTGGTGGCTCATCTACTGTAGACAGGGGACTTACCGTCACTGAAACAGAAGGTATAGACTTAGGCTCCCTGTCCCTCAGTGACGGCGCGTTGAGCATTACCACAGGCGGCGCGATAACAAATTCAGGCGCAATTACTACCACAGGTACTGCTACATTTGCAGCAGGTGCGACCAATAACATTACTTTAAATACCGGTAGTAATAATTTTGGTACCATAGCAATAACTACCGGCAATGATGTAACCATAGTTGATGCTGTTACCTTGGATTTAGGAGTATCTACGATAAGTGGAAACCTCATTGCGACAGCTACTACCGGCAACATCACCGACAGCGACACAGTAACCGTAGGAGGAAACGCATCATTCACCACTTCCGGCAACAATGCTGATATAGATTTAGATAGTTTAGCAGTTACAGGGACCATCGCTTTAAGTACGACCGGTACCACAGGCTACGCCACCATCGTCAATGCCACAGGTATTGATTTTGCTGCCTCTGCTGTAGGTCAGAATTTAGCCGCAACAGCTACTACCGGCACTATTGTGCAGTCTGGAGCATTGACAGTAGGAGGCACAGCAAACTTTGTTACCAGCGCCGATAATCAGGTAATTACCTTAGATACTGCCACCAACGCTATTACAGGCACAGTTACATTTACCACTAACGACAGCACTGGAAACGTAACCATCAATAACGGTATCACCGCTTTAATCCTCGGCGCTTCGACAGTAGGCGGTACCTTCACAGCCCAGAATAATGCCGCAGGCGGAATAGTAGTTAACGGCCAGATAGATACCAGCGCCTCGAACAAACTCATTACCTTAACAGCAGCACAGGGTGATATAGCCATTGGAAATGTTGCTGATGCCCTTATAGCCGGTTCAGGTGGTGTTACATTAGAAGCAACAGCCGGTGATATAACCGTTGCAGCAAACGCGACTGCTGATATAAATACTACTGGAACAGTAACATTAGAAGGTAACGCCATAGGCGCTACCAATACCTTAGATATAGACAATGCAACAGCGCTTGTAATTAACGATGGCGGTGCAGGCAATATTCTAATTGCGGAAATAAATACATCTACCATAGCGGCTACGACCATAACCGTAGCAGATGCCACATCGGGTAATATAGATATAGATTATTTTAATGCCAATGTAGTTGACATCAATGAGGGTCATTTCCTTACCAGCGTAAATCTGAGCACCAACACCACCTCTTCGTTCACTTACACAGCAACTCTTGGCAACATCACGGCGACCTCAGTCAACACTGCCACCAAGGCCATGACCATCAATGCTGTTGCAGGCACCCTGGAATTGACCGATGTAGACACCACTAGCGGTAACATAGACATTGATGCCACGGGCAACATTACAGTTACGGCTGTAACCGCAGACGGGGGCGACATAGATATCAATTCTTCGGGTGGCACTATTATCGGTGGCGGCAACCAGATCATATCTACGACTGGTGCCGTAACGATTGTTGGGCAAACCGGTGTAACGAATATAGAAATTGACTCTGACAGTGGCGCCATCACCATAACAGCCACGACCAGTGATTTAACCCTGGATGTTGTGGACGGCGGCTCAGGGGATATCATTTTAGAGGCCACCGCGGGCAGCATTTTAGGTGATGGAGCTGAAGCAGTAGATCTTGTAACTTCAGGTGCTACTACATTAACAGCAGGTAAAAATATTGGAACCGGTGCTGCTACTGCCAATACTGCAATTGATACTACCATTGCAGGGTTAACTGCAACTGTTGACGGGCTGTGCGATATTTCTATCCATGAAACAAATGCCATTGTTTTAACTGATATTAACTCTACATATGGTCAGGTTAATATAGCAGTTGATGCTGGAACTATAACGATAACTGCCGCTGATGCCACTTATTCTACTGGAAGCTTTAATATAGATGGTGTGGCTGGAATTACCGTAACCCATATCCAGAGCGTAAACGGCTCCATCGATATTGAGACAACCGGAGCCAGTGATATTGATATTGCTGCCGATGGTATCACTACTACTACAGGCAATGTAATAATTACAGCAGATAACGCCGCAAGTATGATTAACTTAGCCGAAACTGCTATTGATACTGGTGGAGATTTAACGATTACTTCTGGGTGCTATATTCTTGCTGATAATGTAACCGGCACAGCAGAAATCACTGCTGACGGCAATGTAACCCTTAGCGCACAGGCAATTGGTTCTTCGACTCATCATGTAGAAATTACTGGAGACGGTTTAGGAGGCAACACTCTTACCGTTACCAGCACTGGAGGTGGTGCGGGTACGGTTGAGAATGATGAGGATATTTATATTGATGAAGATGAATTAAAATTTCAGTTCAAAACCATTGATGTTACTACTTCCTTTGCCAATGTGGAGATAGAAATTGGATTAGCAGGCATAGATAATATATCTACTAGTGGACTAGGTACCGAAGGGTACCTCCAGCTTGATACTATTATTGGTACAGCCCACGATCGAAATTTTTCAATTACTCTTACAGAGGTCAATAAGCCTATAGTGGTAGGCGCAAACGATAGTTTATCAGTAGTAACTGACGGGACTGGTAATATAACCTTAAATTCTGCTAACGATATCCATTTTATAGATCATGCAGATCCTGCAATAGATTTAGCTACTGGCACTTTAAGTTTAACAGCCGGCGGTGCGATTACGACTACGGCTGGTGACAATGCAAAGATTTCAACGAGTGGTGATGTGGAGTTACACGCAACAGGCATAGGCGCGACAAACTCTTTGGATATAGGGCTGGATGCTGATGGTGGAACACTGACCGTGGACTCTAACGGACCTGCCGACGTTGACGTTGACATAGATGCCACGACTGAGTTTGCCTTCGATTCAATAGTAATCACGCAAGAGGTTGCTGACAACGATATTGATATTGAGAACGGTGCTATAGGTCTGGGTGATTCTGTAGACATAGATGGTGCGGTTGGAGGAGTAACCTTGGTAGACGTAGATATGGCTACTGATGATGCCAGTTTCACCTACACCCTGGAGGAGACTGCTCATACAATAGCGATTACCAATATAGACGCGGACACCAGCGCAGTGAGCGTCACCAGCAACGGAAGTATAACTTTGGCAACAGATGCGGTGTCTACCGGAAGCGGAAATGTCACCCTGTATGCATCCGAGACAATCACCGACCCTGCTGCCGATACAGATGCCAATATTACGACTACAGGCGCTGTGAGCTTAACAGGTCTTACTGGAATTGGCATAAGTGGTGGAGATGCGGTTGATATTGTAAGCGCTACAGCTCTGACGATTGATACTAATGGTTATTTCAGTGTTATTGGTGATAATTTAACTTTAACCGACCTGACAATTATTGTTAATACGTCTGGTGCTGGTGTGTATTCCCTGACAGGTGTCAATAACAATACACTGACGATTCTCGAAGATGGTAGTGACAATTTAACCGTAACTGCTTTTGATAACACCGGCACAACAAACCTTTCACTCACGAACGACTCAGGCGATATTACAGTTACAAGTTTTGATACAACCGGCGCAGGCACGCTGAGTCTGACGGCCACCAGCGGAGATATAGTTTTGACTAATAATGCCGCTGATACGATGGTCACGGAAAGCGGCGACGTATGGATTACAGCCAGTGGCACGATAAATGATAGTTCTGATGATTACATAGCGGTTATTACCACAGGAACTCTGACACTGGATTCAGGTAGTTCTATAGGAACAACTGGCAACTATTTTGATGTAAATGTAGATACTTTGATTTCGACATCAGAAGGGAATTCATTTGTTCAGCATACCACGGTAAATGATACCATACTGAGTATAAATACAGGAGGTGCTGATTACGACTACCGTCAGTCAGGCAACGATATATACATTGACCAGGTGAATGCTGGAGCTGGTGATGTTTCTATTACCGCATTATCAGGGTCCATTCTGGATTATACCGCAGGTACTGCAGTCGATATAATAGGCGATAACCTGACACTCTCTGTCACTGGCGTTGATAACGGAATTGGCTATGAAACTGGAGGAGCCGATGCGAATGCGATTGATACTCAAGTTACCAATATCCTTGTCTTGTCTACAGAGGATGGCGATATCCACATTAATGAAACAGATGGCGGTGTCACACAAACCGGCGGGGCAGGAATTTCAGCTCTTGGGTCTGATGTAAATATTACAGTTTCCGGTTCTTATACAGCCAGTACTGCTATTTCTGCTGGTACAGATGGTACTATCACAATAGATGTTAATGATAATGTTGCTAATGATGGAGTCTTTACCACTGATATAGCTGGTACTCTAACTGCAGGTTCAAGTAGTGGCGGAATTACTATTACAGCAGATGGCGGTGTCACTTTAGGTGCCGCTGCAGTAACAACAGACGGTGCTATCTCAATTGATGCTGATAATGATGCAAATGATATCGGTACATTTACAAGCGATGCCGCAGGCATATTAACAGCTGGTGGTGCCAAGAATATTATCATTACCGCTGCTGTTGTTGAAATTGACGGTGCCATAACAGGTACTGGTACTGTAACTCTTCAGCCCGGCACTGCGTCCAGATCCATAGGTGTTGGTGGCGCTGCCGGCGATTTCAATCTCACTGATCTTGAAATTGCAGAATTAGCCAACGGCTTTAATTTGATTAATATCGGGCGTTCCGACGGTACAGGCACAATCACCATCAATGCCATCACATTCCATGACTCAACCACGATACAGACGCCTGGTGGAGATATTGTAGTTAATGGACTGATTACAGGTCATGCCGATGCAGCAGGTGGAACTATCACCTTAAATAGTGGCCCCGCGACAATAACTCAAAACGCCAATATAGTAACCGCCGGCGTTGCGATTAATTTGGCTGACAACGTGGAACTCGGGGTACAGGATATCCTCCTTGATACGACTAATGGGGGAACTGCTGCAGCCGCTACTGTTACTATTGGCGGAACAGTAAATAGTGTCGCAGGCCAGAGCCGCGGTCTTACCATCGACGCCGATGATCCGTTAGGTAAAGCGGATGTTTCAATAACAGGAGCAATTGGTGCAACGACCTCGTTAGCCTCCCTGACCATTACCGGCAACGATATCTCTATTGCGAATATCGGTGGCGGGGCTGCAGGCGTGACGGGGATTACAACCATAACTGCAGCTGATGGCGGAGATAATGCATTACTCACCCTGGGTGGGACCATTTATAATGCTAATCAGCAGGACTACACTGGCGGCACAGATGGTATCAGCATAAATTCTGGCGGAGCTACAGGATTTACTTCAACCGACGATAACATTACATTCACCAATGCAGTGACGCTTGGTGATGATATAGATATTGATACGACAGGAATCGGGGCAGGAAATATACTGTTCAGTTCTACGGTAGCGACAGCGGGACATAACCTCGTTCTTGATGGTGGTCCTGCAGGTAACGTTACCATTACCGGTGCGGTAACTGGTGGTGGCGACATGTTAGTTCGTGACGGAGCCGTGCAGGCATACGATGCCTTAACAGTTAATTCATTAACAATATCGGATGCACAGACGAGCATAACGTTCGGTGGAGCGATAGCAGCGACGACGACAATTAATGTTGATAGTAGTGGAACCATAGCACTTAATGCACCTATAACGAGCGCAACGACGGTAGACATCGACGCT
>CAYZBC010000320.1:0-5886 GCA_964476535.1 uncultured Maribellus sp. | reverse complement strand
AAAATTTCAAACAAAATTATCTTATTGGTCAATTTACGATATGCAGTTACAGAAAAAATGAATAGCAAATTAAGTGACAGGGAATTCGTTGGTGTTAATGTTTCGATTATAAATTATGTCTATATATTAGCAATCCAATTTTTCTCTGTTTGAAAGGTTCTATCTAATTTATTTTCGAAATAATCACCTTCAGCCATATTTGTGTTTTTGAACCATGGCAATGTTTCACTTTATTTCGCCCCAAAATAATACAAAGCTCCAATTGTGAAGAACAATTTGCATTTATTCTTGAAATCACCGCTTATTTTTGTGTAATAAGATGCTCCAATACTAGCATTTACACCAAAATTTTTATAATTATATTCTCCTCCTCCAGATAAAGATAAAGCAGGAGAATTAACTAGTGATGTACCAGAGGTTCCGTAATACGAAGGACGAACCTCAGGCATCATTTGTCCCATAGAAGCATCCCAAACATATACAATGTCATAATCATAGCCTATAGATGACCATTTTTTATCGTAGTGTAATTTCCCATATCTTAAATTTACAAAGGGTGTTATACCGTAAAAATCTTCCGTGTAATAATATTTTACACCAGGAGTGAAATATATATTTTTGTCGTGCGAACATCTTCTAACATGCACATCAAAGGCAATATTTTTAAAGTTATACTGACCAAAAATGCCGAGCTCACTATTTTTTACATATTCAATACCTGCGCCTAAATTCGAGATAATTGATTTAATTTTTTCGTCACGTGAATCTTGAGAATATACTTTGAAACTCAATAATATGAAAACGACGATAACTACGCCAATTGTTAGTAGACTCCTTTTCTTTTTCATGATATATTTTCTTTCTAAGTTAAATACATGATATATTTTGTAAAAATCGCTCAGTATAAGTAAAAGTTTTAACCCAAAAACTGTTCAATACAAAGTGGCAGAAAAAGCGACCCCGAGAATTTGAGAGTTGATATTGGCTTGATTTCCCTGAGCATCTTTTTGATCTTTTACCCATGCAATTTCAAAAAATCCAGCTACACCTAAACCCCATTTTTTTCCTACCCACCACTCTTTACCAATACAAACAAAAACTCCAGGTCCCATTTCACTTTCTGCCTCAACATTATCACTCTCAAGCATGATTTGAGAAAAAAGAAGACTACCAGACATGTACATATCGGCTGGCATGAAATAATAAGAAAGTCCCGCACCAAAACCCATGGAACTAATATCCGAATTCTGTGCAGTTGAAGTTGTTCCTTGCCACTCAACCTTCGGTTCCGTTAAACTAAATCCTCCCAAATCGCCGAATAACACCAAATTATCCGAAATTTCGCTGCCAATCTGGAAATGAAACAAACCACCCAAAGCTTTAAAAGACATATCACTGCCGGTATTATCCAATACAATACTTCCGGGGCCCACACCACCTAGAAACCTCAGAAAAAATTTTTCATGAGAACGAACGTCCTTGTTTTCCTGACCAAGTAAACTAAAGGGGAGACAAATACTAACGATCAGAACAATTGAAATAAAACTAATTTTAAAATTATTCATGATGACTATTTTAAGTTTAACATGCGAATAATCAATTCTCAGTAAAACCACCTTACTACTACTACCCAATAAAGTGGAACTTCCATATCTTTTTATCAAATAAAAATTCGTACTAATATTTTTCCACTTTTCTTATATCTTCCAATGAACCAAATGATTCGATACCTATGTTTAACGATGTTTTAAGTAAATCCTGTGCTTATATAATTTGTGTATCAATTTTTATTAAATTGGTATTCCATGCCTTTTTTTAATCCTGTTA
Source organism: uncultured Maribellus sp. (assembly GCA_964476535.1). GTDB lineage: Bacteria > Bacteroidota > Bacteroidia > Bacteroidales > Prolixibacteraceae > Draconibacterium. Next base: position 4,059 of record CAYZBC010000320.1, on the reverse strand, counting down.
ATTGTCTTTTCAATGGTTTTTGGTTTTAATCCGGAATAACCTTCGTTAATAAACTTTTCTAAGGGCTCGATTGCTCGTTTGCTACCGAGATTTCCGAGCTGTAGTATTGCGTGATTAATAACACTCTCGTCTCCCGAAGAAAGTACATTAATGTACGCACTCACTGAATTAGAAGTTCTTACTTTTTTGAGATTTATGGTTAAGGTCATTAACAAATCACTTTTGATAGAAGTGGCGAAAAATGAATCATTTTCAGGTTCAGGATCTTCTTTAAGGGCTTGTTCCAAAATAATCTCCACAGCATTTGGATCTTTGGATGTCATTAAATCCAGCGCGGCATTGTTTTTGGCTTTTTTGTCTCCATTTTTTAAATCCCAAATTGCTGCTTCATTAGGGTTTTTTACTGCAGTTTGTGCCTGTTCAGGTGTGGAAGTAGTTTGACTAGTCTTTTTATCAGCCGCAGTATTTCTGGCCAAGTGTGTTTCTTCACCATTGGAAGAAAGGATAATCCTCTCTCCACAATCCTTGCATTTGAATAGCCAAACAGGAATATTTTTTCGAAAAAGGAGAATAATAAGTCTTGCTAAAACCATCATAATGGGAATACCAAGTATGTAGGTTAATTTCCCATATTCCTCATCAGTCATGTATTCTCCTAAAAATCCAAAAAGTATCAATATCGTGATTCCAAAAGCAATGAGATTGCCCAGAATAACAAGTCCTTTGTCAGTGTACCCGAATTTTTGATCTGACAATATTAATTCCTCGCTGTCCTGATGATTTTTTATATTAAAAACCGAAGTGTTGATCGAGTTTTTATGAAGACATTTGGGGCAGTCAAATTCGAGTAGTCCGATTTCTGTACCTATTTGTATCCAATCAAGGGTTTTTGGAAGTTTAAATTTTTTTGTGATAGTCATATTGTCAAATATATTTTTTGGAAAGGAGCAATGATGTTACTGTTGTGTTTATCATTTTTAAAATCACCTATTCAATTTTTCAAATATTATCTATTAATCAATATTTTGTTTTTTCTATTTCAATGGCTTGTTGGAGGGCAGATGCCACAGCAATTCGTAAGGCTTCGTATGGAGGTTCATCCCATTTTTTTTCCAACTTTCCATTTCCCCACGATTCACTTTTATAGATTATTGAATTATCACTTAAATTTATTATTTGTGAAACGATATGAGAATATCCACCTTTCCCAGTCTCAATCATCCCGTAGTAATTAATATTAAGACCATAACCAATACTCGCAATCATTAATTCGTCAACCTGATACTTGTTTTTTAAGGATCTGATGTCTTTACTAAAGTATGTTTTGCTTTTATCAGGTTTGATAAATTTTTCAAATTCGCTCTCATCGAATTCTTTGGCAACAATTGTTGCGTTTTTACCTTTTGATTTTAGTAATCCCATGTGAAGTTTTTCAAACTTATTATTTGGATTAACTGAACTATCAACAGCATCCAGAGGTTCTTTATATTTTTTTCCTTGTGTTAAAAGTATATCTAAAGCTCCCCGTGAACCAGATTGCAATATTCCGATCTCATTGGTTACTAAAATCACCCCTAGTTTTGAATCAGAAGAATAATAATCGGGGTTAAGTACATACTTTTTTATGGCACATGAAGAGGTCAAAATGACAATGAGTATTAACACTGTAAATAATTTTGTTGAAGTTTTCATAGTCTACCTTTTTTATGGTTTATATTTTATAATAATATTGATTAATTCCCTTTTTATAATTTCTTACTGATGTTCGAGTTGTTTAAATGTAGCATAGATACTCAGGACATTTGAAACACGTTTTTTATCTTCTTTATCATTACTATTGCCCGACTCTTCGAAATAACAATAGATTGTACCACTTCCGGATAATTGTCCGGTATTCATGCTATAATTGTTATATGCACCTGGAGAACTGGCAGGATTGGAGACTCTGAAAACAATATTATCAGAATTAAATATGTTTCCCGAATACGTTCTGGTTGTAATAGTCATTGCGTTTGTAACAAATACTACCACCGGAATCAGTTTATCCGTTGAAATAGATTCGTTATTTTTGTATTTTACAGTAACTACCGAGCCACTGGTTGTAATGCTTTCAGGAGATATTGTTGCAGAAAGTAAAGTTATCAATTCTTCACCTTCAGGGAAAAGAGAATTTGTTTTCTTTTTCTTAGAATCAGCCCGTGCAACTTTTTTTGCCTTTTTCTGTGCAGGAACCAGAATAGGTTTTGAAACATCTTCTGTTTTTTTAATTTCAGAATCAAAATTGGTCTGCTCTTTTTCATCCGGCTCTACTGAATTTTCCTTATTTAATTCCGCAAACTCTTCTTTAAAATCTTTAAGCGTTCTGACTTTGCCCAAATTTATTACTTTAATGTTCTCATCAATTTTCAGAATCACAGGATTTCCTTCCTCATCCACTAAAGGATAACTTACCGTTACCATAGTAGAATAGTCATTAATAAAATCAACAGCAATAATAAATTCACTCGCATCCTCAATAAATTTAGCACTCGCATTAAATATAAAATTTCCTTTATTATCTGTCATTGCATTAGGATTAACTACAGCTCCATCAATCAATTTTAATGCTCCTCCCCCCTCAACTCCTTCAATATTCAAAGCAAGTTTTCCTGTACCTAGGATTTGTTTTCCCAATCCATCTTTTTTGGGTTCGTCTTTGTAAGTATCAACTGTAGTTTTGCTATTTGAAATATATACTTTCATTGATTTGCCCTTCAACGGATTACCTTCTGTATTAACTAAAAACCCCTTTATTAACACTGAGCCTTCATTTAATTTTACAGTTTCTTGGGAATAGTTCAGGTCAGACTTAATAGCAGTGCCTGAAGAATTGTAATCTGAAATAAGTTTAGCATTTTCTTCTGCCATTTTCTTCTCATCATCAATTTTAGCCTGGCGGGCGGGTTCTGTGTTAACCAAATCTTCGGCAGGAAGGGCTGGAGCAACTTCCTCAATTTTTTCCAGTTCATAAGAATGTACAGGATGATAGTCAGTTGCCCAAAAAATTAGAGGAAGTATAAAAATACTCGCAAGAATTGTAGCTGCTTTCCATCGCTCATCTTTTCTCAGAGTTGTATAATAATCTTCATATCCTTCTTTTTTAAGAGTTATTAAGGTGGTAGCACCAGCTGTTTTTCTGTCAGTATAGGAATAAGGCGTTGTTCCTACTATCTGTCCTTTTATATAAACAGATACATTGGGTGGCGTTGTTTGTAACAAAGTGCTGCTTGCACATCCCGAAGTCAAAATCCCTATGATAAGTAACAGGGATATTAGTTTTGAAATCATATTCGTTTTCATAAAAAATATTTACGTACGTTTTAAAATACTTGGATTACCTAAACTTAATTTTCCGTGTTATTTGATTGTATAAGTAGTAAACTCTGATATTTACTCACTGTTTCCAGAGTAATTACAGTTGTGTTCCCCGAAATGAAATTATGTGTAGCTTCATAATCTTCTGAGTAACTACAAGTGGCTTTAATTGTGTGAGACCCTGATGGACATGCCCAGGTTTCATTTTCATCTGATGAAATCCTGCCAATGTAAGCGTCATCAAAATAAATTTTTACGCTATAATCGCAGTCATTAATAATTTTTAGATTCGAGTCACCTGAAATGGTTTCAATTTCTTCGCATGCGGCAAATAGTAAAACCATAAAAACCAATAGAAATGATTTAAAATTTTTCATGTTTTTTATTTAATTTGTACGTTTGAATTTTTCCTTCTTGCCCTTAGAATCTCTCAGAATAAATAATCAGTATAAATACGAATTTCATACATTGGTAAGCTATTTTCCCACGTTGCAAGTATGGTAGAGTCATCGATAAATATTATTTCTGAATTGGATTCGATATAAAAACTCCCATTATTCTTTTGAGCGTAAAGTTGTTGATCGGATTTAAATTCCAAAATCACCGATTTATCAGCAGACTCCCATTTCCCAATAATATCTTTTTTGGGATTTTCAGAAGCAGGTTTATTGTCGCAATTTGAGAAAGAAATTATTATTAAAATAA
>CAYZBC010000319.1:0-5890 GCA_964476535.1 uncultured Maribellus sp. | reverse complement strand
TTACCTCCGCTTCTTCCGTTGTATTAATGAATTCGCCAAGTAAATCGATGGTAATCTCAATTCCCTTTTCGTTTAATAATTTAGAAGCAAGTATTCCTTCCTCCAAAGTTTCGCCAGCAATGTATCTTTTAGAAAATACCCAAACCAGCTTTTTGGGCATATGTGGCAAGATGTTGGCAATTAGTTTATTCAACATTTTATTTTTTAATTGAATTAATTATAATATGTAAAAATAGTACCGTTAATAGGTTTTATTCAATGATGTTTATCAGTGGATGATTATGATTTTGCACAGGTTTTTTCTAAAAGTTGTTGATATTTAATTAGTTGAAAAAAAAGCTATTTTAACAATCGCATTTAAACTAAAAAATTAACTTTGTCGGAACATAAATTAGTAAATTTAAAATAAATATAGAATGAAAGGAACTTCGTTAATTGTGAGTGTAGTACTCTTTGTAGCCATTGCAGTTTTATATGTTTTGCATTTTACAGGCGAGGGTAAAAATGAACATAGTTCATCTACCGAAAGTAAGGCAGTGGGTAATAGAGACGGATTAAATATAGCGTATGTAAAAGCTGATTCGGTTCTTTTAAACTATGATTTGTCGCAAGTTTTACATGATGATTTTACAAAAAAGCAAGAAGCTTATACAACTGAATATGTATCAAAACGCCAGGCTTTTGAAAAAGATGCAGCAGCATTTCAGGAAAAATTACAACGCGGCGGATTTCTTAGCGAGCAACGTGCGGTACAAGAACGCGACCGCTTATTAGGAATGGAGCAGGAAATCCAGAAAATGGATCAGGAATTGTCAACAAAACTAGGTGAATTGCAAGCAGAAAATAACAAACAGATTCTGGATAAATTATTGGAATACCTAAAAGAGTTGAATGTCGAAAAGAAATACGACTATATTTTAAATGCTTCTAATATTTTAATTGGCGACGAAGCAGATAACTTAACTGACGAAGTTTTAAAAGCTTTAAATGAAAAATATACAAAAGAAGCCACTAACTAAATAATTTAGTTCGAATGATATTTGCAAAAATCCGGAGGTGACTTCGGATTTTTTTGTTTTAATAGTAGATTTGTCTCAATATGTTTGCGAATAAGTACTTACAAAAACAGATTAGAAAAATATTAATCGAATCGGCACCTGACAGTGGAGTTGGAATTAGTGTTGTAATTCCCTGTTTTCGCGAACCTAATATTTTGCAAACTTTAATATCGTTAACAAATTGCGATTTACCTACTTGTAAAGTTGAGGTTATCGTATTACTTAATCATTCAGAAATTGCTTCCGATGGAATTAGAGAGTTTAATTTAAAAACAAAACTGGAAGTTGAAAACTGGATTCTAAGGAATAATAATAGTAAACTGAATACATTTGTGGTTGGCCCAATTGAACTGCAAAAAAAATGGGCAGGTGCAGGGCTGGCTCGAAAAAGTGGAATGGATGAAGCGATCCGACGATTTAATTTGCTTGAGAAACCCCATGGAATAATTGTTTCGTTGGATGCAGATACTTTGGTAAACAAAAATTATTTGGTGGAAATTGAAAAGCATTTCAACCAAAATCCCAAAAATGCAGGAGCTATTATCTCTTTTAAACATCAAACTGACGGGCTGGAACAAAAGCAGTTGGAAGGAATTCAATTTTACGAACAATACCTCGAATACTATAAAAATGCATTGGATTATACAGGTTATCCTTATTCAATGTTTACTGTTGGTTCTGCATTTGCAGTAACTGCCGCTGCGTATGTTAAACGGGGTGGGATGAACCGCCGGCAAGCTGGCGAAGATTTTTATTTTTTGCAGAATTTGGTTCAGATTGGAAAGGTGGGGGAAATTACATCTACCAAAGTTTATCCTTCGGCACGCTTATCGGATCGGGTACCATTTGGTACCGGGCCAATTTTACAAAAATGGATGAATGGTGATGAGGATTTAACCCAAACATTCAATTTCCTGGCATTTATTGACTTGAAGGAATTATTCGATGTGAAAGAAAAGTTTTTTAAAACCGGTGAAAATGAATTTATAGAAATAATTTCTAAGCTGCCCGAATCAATCAAACATTTTTTAATTGACGATAATTTTTGGATTGAACTCGATGATTTAAATAAAAACTGTTCGACTTTAAAATCATTTCAAAACCGTTTCTTTCAGAAATTCAATGCATTTAAAATCCTGAAATTTTTAAATTTTGCGCATGAACGTTTTTATAAAAAGGCAAATTTATTGGAACAAGTCACCAAACTAAATAAGGCTTTTGAAAGGATTATTTGTCCTTCTATTTCAAGAATAAAATAGTGGTTGTCAGCTTAATGACTGGCTAAGTGTAGTGCAGTGTTAAAATCTTTTTGGCTTTCTATTTGCGGGGAAATTAAGTAAGTATTTTCAATTCACAAATTGCCAGCATTATGTTAAAGCTGTTTTTGAACGAAACCTAAAGGTAGCTATAGCCCTCTAGGTTGATTGGCTTGATCTAGAGGTTGAGCCAATAGGTTAGTTTAAAGATTAGTGCTCTATTTTTACTGACAAAACCAGTTGGGAAATAGTTTTCGGTATAGACTATAAAGAAATCGGAAGCTGGTTTATAACGCCATTGTAATCTTGCATTCAAATTCATATTATCGCTCAGGTTGTTATACTGGTAATAACCCGTAAAGAACAATTTATCGGTAAAGGTAATGTCGAGCTTTGGCCCCAATAGAATCAGCTCTTCATCGCCATAGTCATCGGGTAATTTCAGATTATTGTAATCAAAACGCATCGCTAAATTGACATAAGGCTGAAAACGCATGTTCAACTCGCCGCCCAAATTTAGATTTGTACCATTGTAAAATCCACCATAGGTAGAGTTCAACAAAAAATTGAATTTTTGTGTCGTATTACTTTGATAAGTAGCGGAAATTGTATTCCAGTGAAACGCCTCCCCTTCCAAAAATTTCGTGTATTTAAAATTGTTTACAGGATTAAAATCTAGAGTCAATTGTCGAAAAATATATTGGTAGTTGAATGTGAGGTTCGCCGAATTTTGAAAATCGAAAACGTACCCTAGTGCTAATTCCCTATCCGCCAAAGTGCCGTTGGGTAAATAGATGTCATTTATTCCTATTTGGGGGCCCGTAAATAGCAGCACATTGTTCTTTGGATACATTTTATAGGCCACTTCGGAATAATAACCGATTTGACCAGGGTACACATTGCTTCCCGGTACAAAACCCACTTCTGCATTGAAGTTTCTATTTACGAAAAAGGTACCAAAACTTGCACTTAGATTGCGGTCTAAATATTGAAAAAAGCCCGACCCCGAGAAGGTATTTGACTTATTTCGAGTATCGAACGATTGAGCCAAAGATGAACTATGATACCACCTGTTATCCTTACTTCGAAGTATTAAATCCGCATTAATCACCCGATTATAGGTGTTTGGTTTGAGACCATCTTCTAAGTTGTCCTCACCAAATATACTGGAGTGGTAATATTTCAAGGAATCTCCTTCACCAACTCCTAAACTTTCTTTATTCACAAAAGTCATTGAAAAACTGGACTGTTGCCAAAACCTTCTTTGCACCGTGGCAACGGTATAGTTCTGAGCAGGCAGTCCCAATTCCAACATTTTCTTTGTTTGCATATTCATAAGGCCCACACGCCATTTTTCATTTATCGATCCACTAAGCCTGGTACCATACAAAATGGGTACTTTCTGAGAAATACCAGCTGTGTCTCTCACAATCCCGATACGCCTTGAGAAAAAGGGCCTGGCAGCGGCAAAGCCAGCATTAGCAAATAGGTCGGTATTTTCCAGGAAAAATTGTCGTCGTTCAGGGAACTGAAATTCAAATCTGGATAAATTAAGAATTTGCTCATCAACTTCAATTTGAGAGAAATCCGGATTCACGGTGAGGTCTAAACTCATGGAAGGTGTAACACCTATTTTGGCATCGAATCCGGTCTGCAGTTCTTTTGAAGATGAAACGGGATCTACTTCCCGATCTTGAAATCCGCCACCGGATACAAAGGGAATAATCGAAATATTTGTCTTAGCCTTGGGAATTGGGTCCTCCCATATAAGTTGCCCGGCATAGGCAAAGGTACCCGTATAGAACTGCCTGGGTGTTTTTACCCAAGCCGACTTAATATTTCGTTTTTTATCCAGTCTATCAAAAGTGACATTCCATTCTTTTATATCGCTTTTGTACTTAAAACTTTTAAATGGGATAGCCAATTCTGCGATCCACTTATCTTTGTACCTTACTACTTTGGAATGCCATTTATTGTCCCAGTATATATTGAAGGCATTTTCCCCAACACCGCCACTAGATAAGGTACCATCCCGTTTTGCTCCGGCAGGAGTAACGTTAAAAAAATACCCGTTCAGGCGGTCATTATAGGGCCCGAAAATAAAGGAAATGTTATCATTTAAGGGGTAGTTGAAATCTCTTCGCAGCGTACTAACTACATCGGGGCTTTCATCGTCAGAACAAACAAATGATACATAAATAAACTCATCATCGAATGTCATACGCGCCTTTGTTTGAAATGGAGACGGTAGGCTGTCTGTGGGAAAGTTCTGATACCAATTTTCGGCTACTTCTGCTTCCTTCCAAGCTTGTTCATTAAGAACGCCATCTAGCACAATTTCTTCATGAGATTTTTTAATCTTCAATTCTGTTCCCGGAAGGTTTTGTCCATGTACAAATGAGAACATAACTAGCATGGCCAAAAGAAGAAGATATTTCATAAAATTGAGGTTTTTTTTAAGGTTAAATCTTTATGATAATATCGAAATATATTTTTATGGGTTTGATTCTTAATCAGAGCATTTTCTTCAACGGCAAGTAATTCCATTTTAAATACAATTTCTGGTTTTAATGCTATATTAAATTCTTTATAATTCATTTTAATACTGGGATATAATTTTTTATTACAGAACAAAAGTAGGTAATAGGAAACTTGAAAAATTGTATATTTTAAACACGCTAAAATAATTTGAAGTTATAATTAATGATTTTGCTTTCTTTATCTGCCAATTTTATTAATTTTTGGTAATCTGAAGGTGTTTGATTTAAGAATATTTTAAATTCACGAATAAAGTGTGCTTGGTCAAAATATCCCGAATTTGCACTTATCGAAGTTAGATTCTCATTACTGTCAATCAAACTGCAAAGTGATTTACGAAATTTTATAAGCCTTTCAAATTTCTTGGGAGTGATTCCAACGATTCGGGTAAAATTACGGTTAAGTGTGGTGTAATTTGTTCCTTCTTTTTTGCAATAATCTTCAATAGAATATGTATCATCATTCCATCTAAATTGTTTGTAAAAATTCTTTGTTTGAAAAACTGTATTATAGGATTTCTCGCAAAATAAATCACTCAGAATTTCATAAATCTTGTGAATTAAAACTATGTCAGAATCGTTAACTGAATAATTAATAATGCCCTTTGTTTTTTCTGTTTCAAGAGGATAGTTAATCGAATTATTAATCAGTTTCTTTCCTTGAATTTGAATAAAGGGATATAAACCAAAAGCAAAAAATCTTACTCCAATCAATTTAGTCCCTGCTGGATAGGTTAAAACCGTATTTTCAATAGAAACTCCTTCTATTTGAGGCGTATCTATCCATATATGATTTCGTTTGTATGTAGAATTATTTAGGGCAAATATTAAGTTGACATATTGATTTGGTGGAATTATTAACTCCACTTCTTTTCCCATATTCTCCGCAATCCATATTTTTTCAATCAAATCGGGGAATAGTTCAGTTTTATATGTTTCTATGTTGAGCAATTTGGTTTTTTTAAAATTACACAACCGGGTAGTTTACGCCCCCTAAGAACTGTACGTGCGACTTTCACCGCATACTAGCTCAGGCACT
>CAYZBC010000318.1:0-5955 GCA_964476535.1 uncultured Maribellus sp. | reverse complement strand
AAACATTTGCTTCAATTCCAATGACCATAGACCCCGATTCAGCAGCAATTTCAGCTGCAACTTTATCTGCTACTTCTTTATTAATATCGGCAATGGCTATTTTTGTTCCTACCGATGCAATGGCTTTCACCATGGCACTTCCCAGTACACCGGCTCCTCCGGTAATTACACAAACTTTTCCTTTTAGATCTTCGAATGATGTTGGTTTCATAATTTTTTGCTATTTAAATTCTTTATAATAATTTACATTTTCTTTTGTTATAATATCGATGGAAGAGTAGTTCTCTTTTTCGATTTTTCTTTTCTGTACAACGTTTCTGAAAAGTTTATTTATTGCATTGTAGCCTTGTTCTTCAGGACGCTGACAAATTAAAAACTTAACAATATCTTTTTTCAAATATTTAATATTCTCTTTTAACAAATCGTGCCCAATTACCTGAATTCCTTTTAATTCGTATTTTTCAATTAAACGGCCTACATTAAAAACCCTGGAGTTGGTTACAAAAATTCCTTTAATATTTTTCCTTTTAATTTTTTCATTGATTGATTCCATCCAAATTTCATCTTTGGTTTCTGCAACTTCGGTAGTAAAAAGTTGATGCTTTTCAACCTTGTTTGTGATGTACCAATTGTAGAAACCTTTTTCTCGTTGTGTCAGGTGGTTTTGATTGTCCATTTCTTTGGCAAAATGAATAACTAAAATATTTCCCTCGGGAAGTATTAAATCAAGAAGTTTGCCTGAAACCAGACCACTCTGGAAAGAGTCTTGCCCGATATAACTTATTTGTCCGGCATCCTTTATCTCAGAATCAATAAATACGAAAGGAATTCCAAATTCTTTCAATTTTTCAATGAATTTTGCTGATTCTTTTTTGAAAAAAGGTGCAAGTATAACACCGTCGGGTTTTAGTTTCAATATTTTTTCAGCTTCTGTAATAAAAATTTGAGAATTGGATTGGCTAAAAGTAAAGGATTTAATTTGAACATTATACTGACTTAATTCTGCATTGCGCTTTTTTATGCCAATAAAAGGTTTGTTCCAATAACCATCAACTAGTAAAGGGAGGGGAAGGAGTGTGGCAAAAACAGCCGATTTCTTCGAGGCAAGATTACTGGCAAAAATATTTGGTTGGTAATCTAATTCATCGATAATCTTCCTTATTTTCTCTTTGGTCGATTCTGCAACTTCACCGCGGTTATGTAACACACGATCAACTGTGCCAATAGAAACTTTTGCCTTTTCGGCAATGTCCTTTATCCTTATATGTTTGTTATTTTCTTTAATCAACTGTTTTCTAGTTAATTGACTCAGATAGCAATAAATCTATTGTGCAAAAATAGAGATTTATTTGAACTTTCGTGTTCGTACACGGAAAAAAAATGGCAACATGTTTTGCAACAGCTAGGAAGCAAAAAAGTATAAGGTTAATTTTATTTGGGGCGAGATTCTAATATTTCAGGATTTTTAACCAAATGTTTTATAACCCGAAACATTCTACCGCCATGCGACCCATCAACAACCCGGTGATCCAGCGTTGCAGAAATAGTCATAATTTTACGAATAACTATTTCGTCGTTTATTACTACTGGTTTTTTGATTATACTCCCTAAAATCAATACGAACGAAACATTTGAAGAAGGCAGCAATGAGCCGTAACCTGTATCCAAACCAACGCTGCCAATGTTTGAAACTACATATGAACCAAAACTATTTGAATCTAATCCAAGAACCGGCATAGAAATTCCCCAATGAATGGTTAACGTTCTGTATAATTTAAATACCCAGTTTCTAAACGGCCAGGGAATAGAGGATATCATGCTTTTTGACTGCATTGTATTGTTTTCGTTCCCTTTTCTCGATTGGGCAATTTTATCGCCAATCTCTTTTGATAGCTCGGCAATCGTTAATTGATCTGCATTTTCAACTTTAACGGATCCCATTTCTCCGCCGGGTAATAAAACACTAACCGTGGCATCTACCTGATCGCGCTGTTTTATTTTTCCACGTTTTACATAAGTATTTAATTCCGGAACTTCTTGTCTGATAGCTCTTCCAAGTATTAAAGTTATTATATAAGTAAGTGTAGTTTTAATTCCAAGTTTACGCTGTGCAGAAATATATTTTTCCAATTCAGTTACATCAATATCTACCGCACCATAGATCTTTGAGTCGATGGGTTTGCGGTAAATTGTTGAGGCAACTTTTCTCCAGTTGGTATTTAATTTGTCAGATGAATTCATTTAAGTTGTTTTCTTCTTTTGGTTTGTCACTTTTATCCTAAAAATATTATTGAGGCATCCGTCGACAAAAATAGTTTTTTAAAATAAATTATGTAAGAAAAACCAAATTTGTTGTAAAAAGTGATTTTTGATTGAATTACGGTTTTGTTTCGTTATTTTAACGGTTTCGAAACTAATGTCAAGTTAATTGTACCATTGTAGGACGTCATGCTGAATTTATTTCAGCATCTCTATTTCAAAAAGCAGATTCCGAAACAAGTTCAGAATGACGAATTCGAAACAGGATGCTTGACTTAACACTAAAACCAATTAAGCAATGACTATTAAGTCGAAACAATTATTTAAAAAAACCAATTATCGCTGGGCAATTGTTGCCCTTTTGTTTTTTGCAACCACTGTTAATTATTTCGATCGGTTTTTAATGGGAATTCTTGCTCCCTTATTGGAAACCGAAATTGGTTGGACCGAGTTACAGTATGGTTACGTTGTTGCATCTTTTCAGTTTGCCTATGCCATTGGAACATTGTTGGTGGGTTATGTTATCGATCGTTTGGGAACTCGCTGGGGTTTTGCACTTTCGGTAGGTTTATGGAGCATTGCCAGCATGTTGCACGCTGCCGCCCGCAGCTGGGTTGGTTTTGCATTGGCCCGGGTTGGGTTGGGTTTAAGTGAAGCGGGAAATTTCCCGGCAGCCATAAAAACCATTGCCGAATGGTTTCCTAAAAAGGAGCGGGCATTTGCCACCGGCTTGTTTAACGGTGGCTCAAATGTTGGTGCAATTCTGGCTCCTCTACTCATTCCTTTAATAATTGCTTCTTTGGGGTCATGGAGGTGGGTATTTATTTTATCAGGATTGCTTGGTATTTTCTGGTTAATTTTCTGGTTGCTTCTTTATAAAAAACCCCGACAAAGTAAGTTCGCAAATCAAGCTGAAATAGATTTTATTGAGGATGGGGAACCTGAAATTGAAATGGAAAAAGTAAGCTGGGTAAATTTGCTAAAATACAAGCAGACCTGGGCAGTTGCTTTTGGTAAATTATTTGCCGACCCGGTTTGGTGGTTTTATTTGTATTGGGGAGCAAAATTTCTTAACTCAAAATTTGGGGTCGATTTAAAAGAAATGGCTTTGCCACTGGTAACCATTTATGTAGTCGCCGATTTGGGTGGAATTACTGGAGGAGCAGTGTCTTCCTGGTTAATAAAAAAAGGGAAATCGGTTAATTTTTCCAGAAAAATAACAATGTTAGGTTCCGCGCTGTTGGTTTTGCCGGTAATGACGGTTCCTTACTATTCTTCCATTTTTATTAGTGTAGCACTTATTTCGTTGGCTGCTGCTGCGCATTGTTCCTGGGCTGCCAATAATTTTACTTTGGTATCCGACCTTTTTCCAAAACAGGTAGTGGCAACGGTAACGGGTTTCGCAACAACAGTAAGCACACTGGGCGGAATGTTAATGGCTTTGGGAGTTGGTTTTGTTTTAAATGAATCGGGAACAGAAGGTTACAATATTGCATTTGCAGTCGCTTCTTGTGGATATTTAATTGGCATTACAATGATTCATTTACTTGTTCCTAATATGAAACCTTTAACAAAAATATAAAACATGAATTCAAGAGAAAGAATATTTAAAGCGTTAAATCACGAAGAACCAGATCGCATTCCATACGATTTGGCAGGTGCAACATGGACAGGAATTACAAACATTGCTTATCAAAATCTTAGAAAATATCTGGGTAAAAAACCTGATGATCCTGAATGGTCGGATGTAATTCAGCAAATTGTTATTCCTTCGGAAGAAATGTTGAATGAATTAAATGTTGACACGCGGGGTGTTTTTCCATTAACCAGCCACAATTGGAATGTTTATTCTAAACTAAAAGATTGCGGCGATTATTGGGAGTATCTGGATGAATGGAGTTTTACGCATCATTTCCCAAAAAACGGGTATTGGTTTTCCCTGGTAAAAAGCCCTTTACAAAATGTTGATTTTGAGGGTGAAAATATTATTGAAAATTTTCCGTGGCCCGACGCTGGCAACAAATTGCGTTTTGTCGGTTTGCGCGAGAAGGCCATTCAATTCCGAAATCAGGATAAAATTGTGATGACCAAAGGTTTGTGTGCCGGATTGTTCGAAATGCACCAACGCGTGCGTGGAATGGAAAATGCCATGCTCGATCCGTTTATGATTCCGGTAAACTCTGATAAATTGGTCGGAAAATTGGCCGATTTAAAAATTGAATTCTGGGATGCGCTTTTAAATGAAATTGGAGATGTAGTTGATATTGTTGGCGAAGGAGACGATTACGGAACTCAGCAGTCGCAATTGATTGCTCCTGAGCAATTTCGTGAATATTACAAACCGCATTTTGAACGGGTTTTGAGTTTTATAAGACAAAAATCTCCGAATGTTAAAATCATCTTTCATTCATGTGGAAATGTGCGTCCCATTATTCCCGATCTCATTGAAATGGGAGTTGATATTCTAAACCCGGTTCATACCACCGCAGCAGGAATGGAACCTGTTCAACTTAAAAAGGATTTTGGAAACGACATTGTATTTTGGGGCGGGGGAGTAGATACGCAACATGTTTTACCTTCGGGAACTGTTCAGCAAGTAAAAGACGATGTAAAAAGAAATATTGAAGCGCTGGCTTCTGGCGGCGGATTTGTTTTTAATACGGTCCACAATATTCAGGCTGAAGTTCCACCGGAAAATATTATGGCCATGTGGAAAACGCTGATGGGGTATAAATAATCTTTGCAAGTTCCCGGCAAGCCTCGGGTATTGTAGCAAAGCCGAAACAGCGTGTAAATAAAATTCAATACTTGAATCTGCTGTGAAAAGTGATTTTTCGTCATTGCGAACGAAGTGAAGCAATCTTATACAATTGCCAGTAAACTTGTTGAGATTGCTTCACTTCGTTCGCAATGACGTATTTTTTTACTTGTCAGAGTGACCTCATATTTATAATTTTTAAAATGAAAAGGGGAGTATAAGTATCAGCAAATTTTTATTGTTGTATTTCTCACCCCAACCCCTTAAAGATAGGGGGCAATCGTTGTTAGCAGGATTTTATTTGTCCCACTTTGCTATTTCGCAATAGACTAGAACAATACTGATATTATTATTGTCAAAATTCTTTGGACAGGTATTTTATAAATTTATCACATTATCAGATATTTTTTGAAGCTCAATTATATCAATCATTGTACCGGCAATACCAACTTTCATTTCACCCATTAAGTTAAAATGTTTTAAACAGGTCTTACAGACAATAAACTTGACTCCTCTTTTCTCCATTGCTTTAATTATTTCAATAACCGGAGAACCAGTGCAAGTAGGTTTTACTCCAGCATTGTACAGTGCAATAAACTTTGGTAACTCATTTTCTTCATTAAGAAGCTTTAAGTAGTTTGCGACGAGTTGAAGACCTAACTGTTCATCACCATTCCCCATTCCGTTTTGAGTAATTTGTATTAATGTATTATTAAAGGTTTTCATCGAATTAAAATTAAAAGTTTTTAGCGGTATTAGATGTAACTCCCATGATTTTAATATTACTTGTTTGTGAAATAAAGTTGTATGGTTGTTTCATAAATGTATTTATTCAAGGTTTATGTTTGTTACCAAAGGTAATTTTTATAAAAATCCATATTTGTCTGCTATAAATATCAATAATAGTGATAATGAAAAAGCAACTATCGGTGATATCA
>CAYZBC010000317.1:0-5985 GCA_964476535.1 uncultured Maribellus sp. | reverse complement strand
TTTAATTAAATACAACGGTTCTGTTTTTGAAAACTAAAATTTTTCGTTGTAGATGTTTATAGACTGCTTGCGAAAGTACTATTTTTTCTAAATCGCGGCCTTTGCGAATTAAACTTTGTACGGTATCAACGTGGCTGCATCGGGTAACCTCTTGATAGATTATTGGGCCTGCATCTAAGTCGGAAGTAACGTAATGACTTGTTGCTCCAATAATTTTTACTCCACGTTTGTGCGCCGCATGATACGGTTTAGCACCTGCAAATGCCGGTAAAAATGAATGATGAATATTAATTACTTTATTGGGGAAATGATTTACAAAGTCTTTGGAGAGAATTTGCATGTATCGTGCCAAAACAACAAAATCAATATTGTTTTTGTGAAGCAAATCAAGTTCTGCTGCTTCTTGTTCTGCTTTCTTCTCTATTGTGATAGGAAAATAATGGAAGTTAATTCCAAAACGTTCGGCAACCGGTTTTAGCGTTTCGTGATTACTGATGATCAATGGAATTTCAACATCCCATTCCCCGGCGGTGTATCGGGCTAAAATATCGAACAGGCAGTGTGGCATTTTAGAAACAAAAAGTGCCATTCTCGGAATTTGATTCGATGTGTAAATCCGCCAGCTCATTTGAAGGGGAGTTGCAATTAGTGTATCAAAATATTCTCCAATTTTGTCTTTTGGAATAGAAAAACCATCCAATTCCCATTCAACCCGCATGTAAAATATCTTTTCCTGATGATCTACGTGTTGGCCCAGATAAATAATGTTTCCTTTATTCTGGTTCAGGAATTCGGTAACTGTTGCCAAAATTCCTTGTTTATCAGGGCAGTGTATCAGCAAAGTAGCCGTGTTTTTCTTCTCGCGAAGTGGTTTTATTGTTTTCATATTTAAGAATTGTCGGAAGCCGGAAGACCGAAGACCGTAGTATTAATTATTTTATTTTGTACTACATTTAATTAGATGAATTTTAATATTCTATCGATCTTTGACTTTACTCTTTCTATTTTCACAGAGTGTGCAGTCGGACTGTGTTTTTCTTTCAAAGCTTTCCTTTTGTTGATGGCAATTCAAAATTAAAAACGTCTCTTTTAATGGACATTTTAATTGCTTTTGCCAATGCCTTAAAAATAGCTTCTATTTTATGGTGTTCGTTGGTGCCTTCCGCTTTTATATTCAAGTTGCATAATGCTGAATCAGAAAACGACTTAAAAAAGTGCATGAACATTTCGGTAGGTACGTCACCAACCTTCTCGCGTTTAAAATCGGCATCCCAAACCAACCACGGCCGACCACCAAAATCGATGGCCACCATAGATAAACAATCGTCCATTGGCAAACAAAAACCATAACGTTCCATGCCCAGTTTATTACCCACCGCATTTTTAAAAGCTTCGCCCAAGGCCAAGGCAGTATCTTCGATGGTATGATGTTCATCAACCTCCAAATCGCCTTTTACCTGTACGTTTAAATCAACTCCGGCATGTCGCCCAATTTGGTTTAACATGTGGTCGAAAAAGTTTAATCCGGTTGAAATGTTACAAACGCCAGAACCATCTAAATTCAATTGAATGTTTATATTCGTCTCTTTTGTCGTTCGTTTAATTTCAGCAGTCCGTTCTGGCGAGGCAACACAGGCATAAATATCATCCCAATCGTCGGAAACCAGAATGCAAGAATTGATTAATTCTTGTTTCTCCATATCTTCCGAAAGGTCTCCATTGTTTAACAGAATTCCTTTTGCTCCCAGGTTTTTTGCCAGTTCTATATCGGTTAACCGGTCGCCAATTACGAAGCTGTTTACAAGGTCGTAATCGCCGTCCAGATATTTTGTAAGTAAACCTGTTCGTGGTTTTCTTGTGGGTGCATTTTCTTTCGGAAAAGTTCTGTCAATGACTATGTCATCGAATATTATGCCTTCATTTTTAAAAGCTTGCAGCATTTTGTTTTGTGTGGGCCAAAAGGTATCTTCAGGAAAAGAGTCGGTTCCTAAACCATCTTGATTGGTAACAATAACCAATTCATAATTTAGGTTTTTTTGAATGTTGAACAGGTTCCGAAAAACTTTAGGTACAAATTCCAGTTTTTCCAACGAATCAACCTGACAATCAATGGTTGGTTCTTTTATTAACGTACCATCTCTGTCGATGAATATTGCTTTTTTCATATTTTTATTCTTTTTCTCAGTGAAATCCTGATGCTCTCTGTGGTTAAGTTTTCTTAAATCAATTCTTTTAACGCATTTAATAGTGTTTCATTCTCTTCGGATGAACCAATTGTAATCCGTAAACTATTTTCACACAAATGTACTTTCGAGCGGTCGCGAACAATTATTCCTTCCTCAACCAAATAATCGTATATCCCTTTTGCATCGTGCATTTTAACCAAAAGGAAATTGGCATCAGATGGATAAACCTTTATAACAAAAGGAAATACACTAAAAAGCTGAGCCATTTTCACCCGTTCAGCAATTAACAGTTTTACCCATTTATTAACGGTTTCTTTTATCTCCAACAGTTCCAATGCTTTCTGTTGCGTTAAAACATTGATGTTGTAAGGGTATTTAATTTTGTTTAAAATTTCGATAATTTCCAGCGATGCAAATGCCATTCCCAAACGGATTCCTGCCATTCCCCAGGCTTTTGAAAATGTTTGCAAAATTATCAGATTTGGATAATTTTTTATTTCGGCTAGGAAAGATTTCCCTGGTGCAAAATCGATGTACGCTTCATCAACAACAACTAGGCCCTCAAATTTTTCAATGAGTTCAAGCATTGCTGTTTTATCCAAACTATTTCCAGTCGGATTATTGGGGGAACACAGAAAAATTAGTTTTGTGTTTTTATCGGTGGCTAGTAATAATGCAGTAGTATCTAAATCATATTCGGCAGTTAACGATACTTTTCGCAATTCAATACCACTAATTTCTGCGGCAACCTGATACATTCCATAGGTTGGATTGATGGAAATGATATTATCAATTCCCGGTTCGCAAAAGGCCCGGATTAATAAATCGATGGGCTCGTCGCTTCCATTTCCCAAAAATATTTGTTCAGCGGTGATGTTTTTTAGATCAGAAATTTTTTCCTTTACTTTTCTTTGAAGTGGGTCGGGGTAACGATTGTAAGGTTGGTTAAAAGGATTTTCGTTGGCATCGAGAAAAACCATTGCCTCTCCGGTGTATTCGTCACGGGCTGAAGAATAGGGTTTTAAAGTTTGTATGTTTTTCCGAAGCAGTTTATTTAGTTCCATTTTGTTCGTTTTCTAATTCATTTAGCCGTAAAGTTACTGCATTTTTGTGTGCTTCCAATTGCTCGGCTGTGGCCATTATCTCAATTGCCGGGCCGATGTTTTTTAATCCTTCTTCGCTGATTTCCTGAAATGTAATTTTTCTCATAAAACTGTCTAAATTGACACCACTGTAAGAACGTGCCCAACCGTTTGTTGGTAAAGTATGGTTGGTCCCCGATGCATAATCGCCGGCACTTTCCGGTGTAAATTCACCCAGAAATACAGAACCTGCATTGGTTATTTGATCCGATATTTCAGAATAATTTCTAGTGCTTAAAATTAGATGTTCAGGTGCATATTCATTGATTAAATCAACTCGTTCTTTTTTATCATCCAAAACAATTAAAATGCTGTTTGAAAGTGCTTTTAAAACGATTTCTTTGCGTGGTAATTTTTCAACTTGAATTTCGATTTCAGCTTTTACTTTTTCTACTGTATTAATATTGTTGGTAACTAAAACTACCTGACTGTCTGCACCGTGTTCAGCTTGAGAAAGCAAATCAGAAGCTACAAAAGCAGGATTTGAAGTTTCGTCTGCAACAACCAATACTTCTGATGGTCCGGCAGGCATGTCAATGGAAACATCGTTCATGCTTACCAACTGTTTTGCTGCCATTACAAACTGGTTGCCCGGACCAAAAATTTTGTAGGTTTTAGGCACGGTTTCTGTTCCGAAAGCCATGGCGCCAATTGCTTGTACACCACCTAATTTATAGATTTTAGTTACTCCGGAAATTTTTGCTGCAAATAAAATTGCCGGATGAATGTTTCCGTTTTTATCGGGTGGTGAACACAACAAAATTTCTTTGCATCCTGCAATTTGTGCAGGAATTGCCAACATCAAAACGGTTGAAAATAGAGGTGCTGTTCCGCCAGGAATATAAAGCCCAACTTTTTCAATACCCACAGCTTTTTGCCAGCATGTTACACCGGGAGTTGTCTCTATTTTATTAATTCTTGTTTTTTGTGCTGTATGAAATGTTTTAATGTTTTGCGATGCCAACGCAATGGCTTCTTTTAGCTCCGAATCAACCTGTTTCTCAGCTTCGTTAATTTCTTTTTCCGAAACTAATATAGAATCTAATTTAATTCCATCAAATTTTAAGGTGTATTTGCGTAAAGCATCATCGCCGTCTGTTTTTATTTCATTTAAAATAGTCTGTACTTTTCCATACAATTCTGAAACATCGAAAAGCGGACGTTTTAGGATTTTAGCCCAGGTATTTTGTTCTGGATTTATATAAGTCTTCATACTTTAGATTTTTGAATTTTAAAACGAAGCACAAAAAAATTACCTGCAAAAAATAATTTCTGTTTAAAAAATCATTTTCTCAATTGGGATAACTAAAATTCCTTCGGCACCCGCTTTTTTTAATTTGCTGATTACTTCCCAGAAATCGGTCTCTTCGATTACCGAATGCATTGAACTCCAGCCTTCTTCGGCTAAAGGTACAACTGTGGGACTTCTCATTCCGGGAAGTAAGGATGCAATTTCCTGGACTTTTTTGTTGGGTGCATTTAGCAGAATGTATTTTTTACCCTCTGAGCGTTGAACCGATTCGATACGGAAAACAAGTTCATCCAGAGTTTCCTGTTTTTTAGCTGAAAGATTTGGGGTTGCGATTAAAACGGCTTCCGATTGAATGACAACTTCAACTTCTTTTAAACGGTTACTTACCAACGTTGAACCGGAACTTACGATATCGAAAATGGCATCGGCTAATCCAATTCCGGGAGCAATTTCAACCGAACCGCTAATGACATGAATTTCGGCTTTTATATTTTTCTCATCCAGAAAATTTTTCAAAATAACGGGGTAGGAGGTTGCAATTTTTTTACCATTAAAAAATTCCACTCCATTGTAATCTGACGATTTTGGAATGGCCAAAGATAATCGGCATTTGCTAAAACCAAGTCGTTTTACAATAACCACATTTTCTTGTTTTTCCAGCATCTCATTTTCGCCAACAATACCAATGTCGGCAACACCATCTGCAACAGTTTGTGGTATGTCATCGTCGCGTAAAAATAGGGCATCCATTGGGAAGTTCTTCGCCTCTGCGACTAATTTTCGCCTGCCAACTGTTAGTTTTATTCCCGATTCATTAATAAGAATCATTGAATCTTCGTTTAACCTGCCTTTGGTTTGAATTGCAATTTTAATTTTGTTTTCCATAACTTTTTATTTCTATCATTTCGAAGGAAGAATGACTGAAAATTCTATTGAAATTAATAGATTTCTCCTTACAGTCGAAATGACAATCTTATTTTACGTTTTATCTTTTAATCTCATACAAAAAAGACCTGCCGTAATTGGCAAGCCTTTAATAAATATCTTAAAATTCAGACAAATTAATTACAGCCTACCCGTTGATTGGTTATGTCCATGATGGCCGCGAAGTACTTGTCTGTATTGCATTTTGTTTTATTTTGATGCAATTATAATTATAAATTTGAATTCAGCCAAAGCAAATTGTGTTAAATTGTAATTAAAATAAGATATAGTTCATCTTAAGAAATATCTAAAAATTTCAATGGGATGAATTATTTTTTCAATCCTTTAGTTTTACCAGTTTACCCGTTTTGTAGCTTTTGCGAGCAGCTTCAAGTATTTCAACAACAATCATATTAATTTCAAGCGACGATAAATCGGTTTTTGAAACAACTGTTACACCTTTTATAGCGGAGGCAAAAAA
>CAYZBC010000316.1:0-5997 GCA_964476535.1 uncultured Maribellus sp. | reverse complement strand
AAAATAAGGGATGTAGATATTACCGATTTAAACTGAAAATAAAGAATAAGGAATATAATCATCAATGAAATTGGTACTACAAGCATTAAACGTTTGGTCGCCCTGATTTGGTTTTCGTAATTTCCGGTGAATATATAGCTGACACCGGCTGGCAAGTTAAATTCGCCTTTGTCTAATTTGTCGTTTAAAAAAGCTTGTGCATTTTCAACCACATCAACTTCGGCAAAACCTTCTTTTTTATCAAAAATAACGTAGCCAACCAAAAAGGTATTTTCGCTTTTAATCAATTGTGGGCCACGAGTGTAATGAATGGTTACCAAATCGCCCAGTGGAATTTGAGTTCCTGCAGGTGTTGGTATTAATATCTTTTTCAAATCTTCGGGATTGTCGCGGTACTCGCGTGCATAGCGCAAACGAACAGGGAAACGTTCCCGTCCCTCAACAGTTGTAGTTAATTGCATTCCTCCAATGGCACTTCCAATAACGGTTTGCAGGTTTTTAACCGATAATCCGTAACGTGCAATTGCCTTGCGGTTGATTTCCATTTCCAGATAGGGTTTGCCAACTACCCGGTCGGCAAAAACTGACATCCCCTGCACGCCATCAACCTCTTTTAGCAATCTTTCCAATTCGTAACCTACTCCTTCAATGCTTTCCAAAGTTGGTCCAAAAACCTTAATCCCCATTGGAGCCCGCATTCCGGTTTGTAACATTACTAATCGGGTTTGAATCGGTTGTAATTTTGGGGCAGATGTTAATCCCGGAATTGTAGCTTGTCGAAGAATTTCATCCCAAATATCGTTGGGCGACTTAATTTCATCGCGCCACTGACGAAAATAATCACCGTTTTTATCTTCAATAAGGTTTCCTTTTACAATAAGGCGGAATCCATCTTTTTCAGAATTATATGTACCGCCATCTTTTAATACAAACGCATCTTCTTTATTCACTTCAAAACGCATCCGGTGTCCCGATTCATTCAGAATATATTCCGGTTTGTAATTGATTACGTTTTCGAACATGGATGTTGGTGCCGGGTCGAGTGCAGAATTTACGCGTCCCCATTTTCCAACTACACTTTCCACTTCAGGTATGGCATTTACCTTTTTATCTAAAATGGCAATTACTTCCAGATTTTCTTCGATACCCGAATGCGGCATGGTTGTGGGCATCAATAAAAATGAACCTTCATCCAAAGATGGCATAAATTCTTTTCCAATTCCGGGAACTGCTTCTGCAATTTTTTGATAGGTGCCAGTTGTTTTTACAAACCCGGGCATAAAACCAAATAGCTTGTCAAAACCCTGCCAGGTAGTAATTCCGAACACTACAATTAATATTGGGACGGTCAGGAATTTCCATTTATTTGCCAAACACCAGTTTAATATTCGTGCGTAAAACAGCACCACCAGAGACATTGCTCCGAGTACAGTTCCTACAATTAAAATAACAAACAGGAAGTTGGCGAACAACGAATTTTGTGCTCCCAGTGGCATCCATGCTTTGGTTAAGAAAAATATTACCACAACAGCTGTTATAATGATATTAATAATATTCGACCAGGCTATTTTTGAAGCTTTCCATTTGTCTTCGAAAAAACTGTTTAGACCATAAGCCGAAAGGGCAAGGGCAATGTAATAACCTGTTAATATCGGAATAACCAATCCTGCAACTATCAGAGCAATTGCGAGTATTTTTTTGTATTTATTTTTATCAAAACGAATGGAAAAAATTACGTGTGCCAGCGTTGGAATAATGATTAAACCGATGAGCAAGGCAGCCAACATGGTAAATGTTTTGGTGAAAGCCAGTGGTTTAAATAATTTACCTTCGGCAGCTTCCATGGCAAAAACAGGTAGGAAACTTACAATTGTAGTTGTAAGAGCTGTTATTACTGCACCGGCTACTTCAACGGTTGCTTCGTACACAACATTAAGCAGTCGTTTTCCACGCGCCCCAATGTTTTCAACCAATTCTATATGACGGATGATGTTCTCCGTAAAAACCACCCCCACATCCACCATCACTCCAATGGCAATTGCAATACCTGAAAGTGCCACAATATTGGCATCAACACCAAATTGCCGCATGGTAATGAAGGTAATCAGAACTCCAATTGGCAATAAACTTGATATTAAAAAGGATGCTCTAAGATTCAATACCAATACAATTACAACCAAAATACTAATCAATAATTCCAATGAAATGGCTTCTTCCAGTGTGCCTAATGTCTCTTTGATTAAACCAGTGCGGTCGTAAAAGGGAACAATGGTTACTTTCGAAACTGTTCCGTCGGCTAAGGTTTTGGATGGTAAACCAGGCTCAATCTCTGCAATTTTGGCTTTTAAGTTTTCAATTGCCTGCAGCGGGTTTGTTCCATAACGGGCAACTACAACCCCTCCAACTGCTTCGGCACCACCTTTGTCTAATCCACCACGACGGGTTGCAGGGCCAAAATTAATTTTAGCCACGTCTTTTAAACGGATAGGAACATTCTCACGAACGGTAACCACACTCTCTTCAAGGTCTTCGAGGCTTTTAATGTATCCGATTGCCCTAAGCAAATATTCAACACGGTTAAATTCTATGGTTCGTGCCCCAATATCAAGATTGCTGTTTTTAACAGCTGCCATTATTTGCGAGATATTAACGTCATGGGCTTTCATCGCATTAGGGTCAATATCTATTTGATACTCTTTTACAAAACCACCAATGGATGTCACTTCTGCAACACCTTTTGCAGATGTTAGTGAATAGCGTACATGAAAATCCTGGATAGTACGCAATTCATGTGGGTCCCAGCCACCTGCCGGATTACCTTCTTTGTCGCGTCCTTCGAGCGTGTACCAGTAAATTTGACCAAGTGCAGTTGCATCGGGTCCTAAAGCTGGTGAAACATCAGCCGGGAGTGTACCCGCGGGTAAAGAATTCAACTTTTCTAAGATTCGGGTACGGCTCCAGTAAAATTCAATGTCTTCATCGAAAATGATGTAAATACTGGATACGCCAAAAATGGAATTACTGCGAATGGTTTTCACTCCCGGTATTCCCAAAAGGGAAGTTGTTAATGGATACGAAATCTGGTCTTCGATGTCTTGCGGCGAACGACCGGGCCACTCCGTATATACGATTTGTTGGTTTTCTCCAATATCAGGAATGGCATCGACCGGAACCGGGTCAGATGGCAAGATTCCGGTATCCCAACCGAATGGAGAGTTTATGATTCCCCAACCGATGAAAATAATTAATACTAAAAAAGTAACCAGTTTATTTTCAAGAAAAAAACGAATGATTTTATTTAACATGTCATATCCAATTATGAATTATTGATTAATCATTATTTAATTAAAGCTTTTCCAGCGATAATCATTAAGAATCTTTTTCCAACAAAAGATTCAATTAATCATAATAAAATCATAAAAGATAAACCTGTTTCTTTGAAAGGGTAATTTGAATTCGAGTCGGTGGCGGTGTTTCTGCGACTAAAAAATCTTGTTCTTCATCAACTAGATTCTCATTTACCATTTTCAGATTAAATGTAAATCCCATTAAATCAACTTCTATGACTAAAGGAATTTCTGAAATAGAAGCCAATGAAAAATCGTCATCAACCTGATAGAAATTGGGCTCATTTTGACAGCAGTCGCTATCACCACAACAAGATTCAGCTTCGTGAAAGAATGAAGTAGAAATTAAAGACCCACCACAATAATGTTTAGATATAGCCAATCCCATTGTTGAAACCAACAACAGAACAGAAAGAATGATATGGCTGAATTTTTTAAACATTATTTTTTAACTCCTATCTAAACAACATATTATTTCTTAAAATGTTCGTTTTCAGTACTCTAATTTTTAAACGATTAATATTTATACTTTTTCTGCAGTATGTCCGGCTTTTTTAAATTTGGCAATTAACTTGTCGATGTCGGCGCTTTCCGAAGAAATGGTTACGAGTTTATCGGAATGATTTAGATCGATGGAATAGTCAATAATTCCTTTTATACTCGTTAATAGCGGTTCAACATTTTTCACACAATGGTTACAACTTAAATTTGTTCCATACTTTTTTAATTATTATTGGTGCAAATTTAAGCAAACAAGCAGCATTTATTTTTATATAATTTTTGAAAAGAGTTGTATAATTTTGAGATTTTGGTGCGATTATTCACCAATCCGATCGAGTGGTTTTCGTTTTTTAACTTTTAGGTTTTTGTATTGAATCGGAGAAATTCCGGTTATTTTTTTGAATTGCGCTGAAAGATGAGATGCGCTACTGTAACCCATTTTATATGCAATTTCGCTGATTGTTTGTTCGCCGTATGAAAGCAGTTCTTTTGCCTTTTCAATCTTTTGCAGAATAGCGAATTTTTCAATGGTAATTCCTTCCTCAGAAGAAAACAAGTTGCTGAGAAATGAATAGTCTGTATCGATTAAAGCCGCGATGTGCTCCGAAAGATTGATCAGCAAAATTTCATCGTCGCTGTGGTGTATCAATTTAATGATTTCTGATTTAATCTGTCCTACCATCCTGCTTTTTTTGTCGATCAACAGTCCGAATCCACTTTTGTGCAGTGTTTCAGAAAGTTCATTCATTTGTTCGGCAGAAGGTTCGTTGTTAATCTCTGCTTCGCCCAGTTTTATATTTTTAATCCTGAATCCCTTTTCACTTAAAACCCGGCTCACTGTTTCAATGCAGCGCGGACAAACCATGTTTTTTATGTATAAGACCGTTGACATTTCAAATTTTATTTTGTTTAATAAACCCGATTATCTTTTAAAAGTTTATTCTGTTATTTTACCTAAATCTGAGTTTTAATTGGAATTTACTACTATCCATTTTTCAAACTGAAATATTTACTGATTATAAAAACAAATTTATCCTTTTAATTCAAATTAAATCCAAACAATGAAACAACACTTTAAAAGTGCCATTAAAATATGGGAAATATCTATTTTATTAAAACAATACTTGTATTTTTAAGCCACTTTTAAAACTTTTTTTGGTTTTAAAAAATCAAAAAAATGTAATTCAAAAAATTAATTAATTCATTTCGATAAAAATTATGGAAACAAAAAGAGAATTCTTAAAAAAACTTGGTCTGCTAACCGTTGGTGGAATGGCAGCAGGAACAGTGTCACCGGTGTTGGCTTCCAGTTCGAAAAGTAATTTACCAGCTTCTAAAAAGAGTGTTGGCTTACAACTTTATTCTTTGGGCAAGGAATTAACTGAAGATGTTCCTGCCGGATTAAAAAAGGTAGTTAAAATTGGTTATAGTACGGCAGAATGTGCGGGTTACCGTGACGGGAAGATGTATAATTATGAAATGAGTGAGTTTAGTAAAATTGCAAAAGATGCCGGATTAAATATTACCGGAACGCATGTAAATCCACCGATTAGAAAATATACCAAAGCAAATGCCGGCGAAATAGCAGATTTCTGGAAAAAAACAGTTGAAGATCACATAAAGATTGGAGTAAAAAGTATTGTACAGCCAGGAATGCCCACCGTAGAAACACATGAAGATGCTGCAATAGTTGGCGAGGTTTTTAATAAAGCTGGTGAAATTGCCAAAGATGCCGGAATTAAATGGGGTTATCACAATCATAGCCACGAATTTGAACGTATTGGTAACGAGAAGAACGGAAGATCAAAAGGTGATGTGATTTATGATTTAATGCTGAATAATACAGATCCAAAACTGGTATTTTTTGAAATGGATGTGTACTGGACAGTTATGGGACAAAATGATCCACTTGATTATTTTGAAAAATACGCTGACAGGTTCCCTATTCTTCATATAAAAGATCGCTCTGTTCTTGGACAATCGGGAATGATGAATTTCGAGAATATCTTTAATGCTGCTTATAAAAACGGACTGGATGAATTTTACGTTGAACTGGAAGGAATCCGAAAAGGAATGACCCAGTTTGAAGGCGTAAAAGGGTGCTTTGACTATTTGAATAATGCGAAGTTTGTAAAATAAGAAAATCAAA
>CAYZBC010000315.1:0-6032 GCA_964476535.1 uncultured Maribellus sp. | reverse complement strand
AAATCTATTCTTTCTTAATGTCACCGAAATTAGCTCCCTGATCGTGCACGGCCATAACGGCTCGCCCGGAAGGATCTGCATTATTTTGAAATGAAACATCCCATGCCAAAGCGGCTTCTGTGCTACACGCAATTGATGCAAGCGAAGGAACACAAGCCGCTGCCTGATCCGATGGAAAATGCTCACTATAAATCTCGCGATACATATATTCCTCTTTATTCATTGGGGTATGAACAGGGAAACGAAAATTAGCGTTCTCCATCATTTCATCAGAAACCTGCTCGGTAGCAATTTTCTTCAAGGTATCAATCCAACCGTAACCCACACCATCAGAGAATTGCTCTTTCTGACGCCACGCAACGCTTTCAGGCAAAATATCCTCAAAAGCCTTTCGCAGTGCCCATTTCTCCATTCGACCATTTTTGGCCATTTTTTCTTCAGGATTAAAACGCATTGCCACATCCAAAAATTCTTTGTCGAGGAACGGAACACGACCTTCAACACCCCAGGCAGCCAACGATTTATTTGCACGTAAACAATCGTACATGTGCAAACGACTTACTTTTAAAACACTTTCTTTATGAAATTCTACTGCATTTGGCGCCTTGTGAAAATAAAGATAACCACCAAAAATTTCGTCAGCACCTTCGCCGGTTAATACCATTTTAATACCCATCGACTTTATTACGCGGGCTAACATGTACATTGGAGTTGATGCCCGTACTGAAGTAACATCATACGTTTCAATGTGGTAAATTACATCACGAATAGCATCCAAACCTTCCTGAATTGTATAATGAATTTCGTGATGAACAGTTCCAATATGATCTGCAACTATTCTGGCAGCAGCTAAATCAGGGGCTCCTTCCAGACCAATTACAAACGAGTGCAATTGTGGCCACCATGCATCTTTTTTATCACCTTCCTCAATCCTTTTGGCAGAGAATTTTTTCGCCAACGCAGAAGTAATTGATGAATCCAATCCACCTGATAATAAAACTCCGTAGGGTACATCCGACATTAACTGACGGTGAACCGCATCTTCCAATGCCTGACCCAATTCTTTTATATCAGCTGGATTATCTTTTACATTTTCATATTCAGTCCATTCGCGATTGTGCCACTTTTTAATCTCACCGTCTTTACTATATAAATAATGTGCCGGTGGAAATTCTTCAATTTTTGTACAATAACCTTCCAGCGCTTTTAATTCAGAACCCACATAAAAATTACCGTATTTGTCCCAACCCATATATAATGGAATAATTCCAATATGGTCGCGAGCAATTAAATAGGCATCCTCTTCTTCATCGTACAATGCAAAAGCAAAAATTCCATTCAAATCATCAAGAAATTTTTCCTTTTTATCGCGATATAAAGCCAGAATAACTTCGCAGTCGGAACCAGTTTGAAATTCATATTTTTCGGAGTACTGTTTGCGTATTTGCCGATGATTATAGATTTCACCATTTACGCCTAAAACCAACTTTCGATCTTTACTATACAATGGTTGACCACCGGATTCGGGATCAACAATAGAAAGTCTTTCATGCGCGATTACCGCTTTTTCGCCACAATAAATTCCCGACCAATCGGGTCCGCGATGACGTAATTTCTTCGACATTTCTAAAACCTGAGGTCGCAATTCCTGAGAATCTATCTTTAAATCAAATGCACCAACTATTCCACACATATCTTAAAATTATTAATTTCTCTTCGTTCTAATTTTTGTCAAAAATAATCAATTTGCTCTCACTTCAAAATATTTTCTGACAAATATCTATCATACATAACATTACCACACATAATAGACTAAAATTACTTAAAAAGTATTTTTTACGAATGAATACAAATTTATAAATTCACCCCCAAACTTTTCTACTAACTATTAGTAAAAAAACACAAAAGAAACTAATCTCCCCAATAAAATAAAACGTTAATTATTTCCGACACTAACTTTAAGGAGGTTTTCAATACAATGCATAATTAGTAAACGGTTCAATATCGGAGATTTTGATAGAAATCTATCAAAATGGATACGATCGACTTTACAGCACTTTTTTAAGGAAGGTCTGATTGATGAACTAATTATACAGATGAAGAATATACAAATAATAATCACCAGAAAAGTTAGAGATTATAGGCAAAGGGAAAGTAAGGATTAATCCCTGAAAGTTTTATTAGGTTAATATGTTTTTAATCCAAACGATCGAAATCTCAAATATAAAAGCTCTCTGGTAGTATAATAAAACGTTGTGGTCGATTAAATAGATTATAACCGGAAAGACGGTTGCCCGCAATCTGCATCCAATTTTATACTAACTAACCCAATTTCTCCACTTCCGGCAAACCCCACTCTTCAACCATTGCAATTCCCATTTTTTCGAGTCCATTTAAAATTGGTTTGTAAATGGTTTTTGAAACCGGAATGTGAACTCCTGTTTCGGTTATTTCGCCATCCAAAATCATTTTTACAGCTATGGCAGCAGGCAGTGCGACAGTGCGTGCAATTGAAGTATCTTCGCTTGTTGCAAAATCCAGCAAGTGCGATTTTATCACCTCCTTTTTACCGCTTGCCATTTCAATTAAAAACGAATGCAACATAATTACCATGTCGCGCGCACCTTCGGGCAACATCATTTTATTGATCATCAAATCGGAAGTGATATCAAATGTTGATCCTGTTTTTAAATGAACAGGATCATTTGTGAACAATCTAAGCCATTCCATGGCAACAATTGCTGGACTGTCAATATCCAGTTTCAATCTCTCCACAACTTTTTCCTTCACATTCTTAGGGTAAACATCAATTTGTTCGGCAACTACCTCTTTGTACGTTTTACCTT
The DNA here is from genome assembly GCA_964476535.1 of uncultured Maribellus sp. Lineage (GTDB taxonomy): Bacteria > Bacteroidota > Bacteroidia > Bacteroidales > Prolixibacteraceae > Draconibacterium. Next base: position 3,186 of record CAYZBC010000315.1, on the reverse strand, counting down.
CAAAATTAATTTTATCGTAAGAAATCAATCCAAGCGTTTTAATTATATCCATACTTTCGCACCAATTTGGATAACGAAAAGTTCCACGGTACATGGTTTCAATGTCGGGTAAATTATAAATATCAATGTACGCCAACGAATCACGATTGGGATAAACCTCCATTTCTCCAACCTCCGGGAAATCGATTTGCAGTGGTTTTTTAAAAATATTCTCGGTTGGAATTTCAACAATTTCGCCGTCTTTTTTAAATTTTGCTCGGTTATTTCCTGCCATTACAACACCTTTAGGCGACCACGAAAATTTGTATTTAAATGGGTTGTCAGTTTCCTCAGGGGCAGCCAAGGCTCCACAAAGTGAGTAGAATTCTTTTATTTTTCCACCTTCACTTTGCACTTTGTCGATAATTCGCATTGCAGTCATGTGGTCGAACCCGGGATCAAGCCCAATTTCATTTAAAATAATAATACCCGCTTGTTTCGCTTTTGTATCCAATGCTTTCATTGCATCCGAAACATACGAAGTGGTGACCATGTTTTTTTTGTGCTTGATGCACAGTTTTGCAACAGTAACGTGGTGCGTGTAAGGAAGCAAACTAACTGTCAAATCGTTATTTTCGATCATCGTATCAAGCATTTCAACATCATCAATTGTCCAAGAAACGGCCAGTCCGTTTTTGCGTCCTTTTATTAATTCTTCAGCTTTCGAAACGGTACGGCTGGCAATGGTTAATTCAATATTATTGTTAAGAATATAATCTGTAATAGGTTTGGCAACCATTCCGGCTCCAAGTAGTAGTACTTTCTTCATTTCGAAATTGTTTAAATGTCTTCTTCTTACTGAACGGAAAAATCAAAAGGATTGTTATGTTTTCCTTATTCCGTTTCTTTTGAAAAGCCTAAAGTTGGCATTTTTTTTTAATGAAAACCTGATGATTGTGTTGTTTCTACTTGTCATTGGTTTTTAACCACGAATAAATGATACAAAAAATCAATTATTATGCATTGAATTAAGAAGAAGTTTTTCTAACTTGAGCACATGATTCAATCGTATCAATGTCCGGTTTTCTTTTACCTTGGGATGCCCGAATGTCTCGACGACGATATCGTTTCGCATTAGCTACGTCCGTAGCTTTTCTTTCCTATGTTCTTTTTACTCTCTCTTAATTGATTGCATTTAACTGCAATTATATGATTACTAAAAATTGAATAGGAATTCTTATTTTTTTTTAAATGATAATTTCATCTGGAAATAAGGGTGATTCTGTTCGTTCCGATTGCTACATTCAAGTATCGAAAAGTGACGGATTACTCAATACCATTTCCTTAAAAAGTAAAGTAAAATTGCTTTACGGAAATTCAATTAAAGAGCTTGCTCATAAAATGTTAGCTTTTTATGAAATAAGTAACGCTGAAGTTCTAATTGAAGATTCCGGGGCATTGCCTTTTGTTTTGGCAGCTCGCCTCGAAAGTGCTTTTCAAAAGTATTCGGGTAGCAACAAACAGTTTTTGTTGGACATTATTCCTGAAAATAACTACACAGTTGCTCGTGATAAATACAGGCGTTCACGACTTTATCTTCCCGGCGATAATCCAAAAATGATGATTAACTCAGGAATCTATGGAAGCGATGCGATAATTCTTGATCTTGAAGATTCGGTTGCTCCCGAAAAAAAGAAAGATGCACAAATATTGGTTCGAAATGCCCTTTGTCAGGTAAATTTCCATTCCGCTCAACGCATGGTACGAATCAATCAGCTACCTTCCGGATTAGCCGATCTCGAATACATTATTCCCTTTAATGTTCATACAATCCTGATTCCAAAATGCGAATCGGCAGAGCAGGTTTGGCAAGTCGATAATAAAATCCAACAAATTTTGGGGAATAAAAAGAGTGTTTTTCTGATGCCAATTGTTGAAAGTGCGCTGGGTGTTGAAAATGCTTACCAAATTGTGTCTGCTTCGCCAAATGTGGTTGCACTTGCAATTGGTCTTGAAGATTACACCGCCGATATCGGGGCACAAAGAACTGCAGAAGGTAAAGAATCATTTTTTGCCCGAAGCAGAGTTGTAAATGCTTCGCGTGCTGCCAGAGTACAACCCATCGATTCGGTATTTTCCAATTTTGAAAACAGTGAAGTTGTGTTGGATGCTGCCCGTTCTTCAAAAGCTTTGGGTTTTGTTGGAATGGGTTGTATTCATCCCATTCAGGTAGAACCGGTTAACCGTGGATTTTCTCCGTCAGAAAAAGAATTAAATAAGGCACAAATAATTGTATTGGCTTTCGAAAAAGCAAGAAAAGAAGGCAAAGCTGCAGTTGCAGTGGGCTCAAAAATGGTTGATCCTCCAGTGGTTAAAAGAGCTCTGAATACAGTAAATGATGCTATTGTTTTTGGGTTAATCAAAAAAAAATGGAAGGAACAGTATGAAGGCTAAAATGATTAAAAATGCCGCCGGCAGATGGATTCCTGAAGAAGTAAACGGGACTAAAACAATTCCTTTTCAGGGAGTTGGGAAGCATAAACCCACAGGGGAAAAATATGCTCCGTTTATATCGTCGTGTGCCGATTTTCCTGCCGATGGAAACAAACAGGTTCAGTCGTTAAAAGATGCATTAATAAAAGCCGGATTAAAAGATGGGATGACCATTTCAACGCATCACCATTTTCGCGACGGTGATATTGTTGCAAATCAGGTTTTCGATGTTGCTAAAGAATTAGGTGTGAAAGATCTCATTTGGTTTCCTTCGGCTTCATTTCCTTGTCACAAACATCTCATTCAATATTTCGAAGATGGAACCATTCATCATATCGAAGGGAGTATGAACGGGCCTCTGGGAACGTTTGCTTCCGAAGGAAAAATGAAAGGAATGGCAGTTTTGCGTTCGCACGGTGGCCGTTACCAGGCCATTCAAGATGGTGAAGTAAAAATTGACATTGCAGTAATTGCCGCTCCAACAGCAGATACTTTTGGCAACGCAACCGGAGATCGTGGGCCGGCTGCATGTGGATTGCTTGGTTTTGCACTTGGCGACTCACAATACGCTGAAAAGGTAATTGTCGCAACCGATAATCTCGTCCCCTTTCCTTGTATCCCCTGGCAAATTCAGGGGAATTATGTGGATTTTGTAGTTGAAGTAGATAAAATAGGTATTCCTGAAAAAATTGTTTCCGGAACTACACAAATTAC
>CAYZBC010000314.1:0-6078 GCA_964476535.1 uncultured Maribellus sp. | reverse complement strand
AAAAAATATTTAGATAGCTTTAATGCGGCATTCTCAGGTTAAATTGGTATAATTGCTTGTTTTCTTTCGCCAGTAACCTTTGTCAGAACTCTATGATTGGATTTTATATATTACCAATAACCAATCAGCCAATGCAATAATAATATTCCGATGAAATAATCAAGACTAAATCACGCTTGTCGATAATTGGTGAAGAGGACAAACCTTCTTCTACTTTAAAATAAGATGCTTGTGATTTGGAAATATATACAGAAGCTATGTTTCTGTTCTGTTCTTTTGCCCTCCGAGGCTAAGTCTTTGTCTGGCTCGTGGAACAAACCTTTTAGTCCAGCCTTCCAATTTTTGATCTTTCTCTAACCTTCAATGTTGTCGTATTTGTCCAGCAATTTTCTTCTTTTCGATTTGTTGAACTAAAACTCCGGTAATAATAAAAAGCAAGCCAATAAAAGTAGTGATGTAAATCGTTTCTTTCAAAATAAAATGGATAAAAACAAGTGAAAGAAAAGGTGCGAAAAATACCAGATTACCAATTTTTGCATTATTTGTACTGAAGTTCATCGCTTTCAACCAAAAAATATAAGTTATTCCTACTTCGAAAATACCTACATAAATTACAGCGTATAAACTCTCGCCGGTATGAATTTTAAAATCGGAAAAAAGGAAAACAGCAACAGCGAGATAAATGAATCCAAATGCGAAATTCAGAAAAAGTTTAATGATTTCGTCGTGTTTGTCGCGCACATTAAAAATCCAATACAACGACCAAAGCACCGAGCTTCCAACAGCAAGAAAAACTCCGGTAGCATTTGTGTTTTTAAAACCACTAAGACCACCTTGCGATGAAATAAAAAATACGCCAATAAAACTGATAGAAAGCGCAACCAGACTAATCCAACCAATTTTTTGCTTTAACAATGGAACCGAAAGCAGGGCCAAAGTAATGGGCCAAATCATATTTAAGGGTTGTGCCACCTGTGCAGGTAAAAGTGAATACGCTTTGAACAGAACAAGGTAATATAACAAGGGATTAAAAGCACCAATAAAAATTGATTTTGCCCACTGCTGCCTGGTTTGCTGAAATACCAGTTGTAATTTTCGCTGAAAAAATAAAACAAAAAACAGTAAAATAACAGTAACTCCCGAAGCGTAAAAAATAAGTTGAATAAAATCGAATTCGCGCAATGCAATTTTAAAAGCAGTTGCAACTGTTGACCAAAAGAAAACTGCAAGTCCGGCAAATAAATATGCCTTTTTACTCGAATTCATTTTCTTCTGTTGCATTCATAAACAAATCTTCTTGATCAATTTCCGACTCTTTATCGGGATAAATTTCTCGCAACTCGCGGTATTTTTCTCTCGATTCATCAATAAACACACTTCCCGGAAATTGTGTTAACATTTCTTTATACAAACCTTTGGCTTTTTCTTGTTCATTCAAATTGTAGTTATTGATTTCTGCCAGCATAAACAGAGCATCGTCGGCCAATAATTCGTAACTAAAATCGCTAACAATTTGCGCTAAATATTCAGCCGCTTTTTCGTGATTTTGTTGATTTATTTCAATTTTTGCCTTTCGAAATAAAATATCGTCAACCAAAGTGTGATACGGATAAATTTCGAAAATTGAATCGAGTGTCATCATCGCCAATTCATCCCTGTTTTGAAAGAAAAGCAAATCGGCCCGGGCAAACATTTGCAACGGAATTGCAGTAGTATCGAGGTTTAAATTGTTGCCGATTAACAAGGATAATTCCATTGCATCGTTGGCAGTTAATTTCGAAGTACTGGCTTTTAAAACATCAAGCTGCGCTTTTGCCCAACTGAAATTTCCGAGGTAGTATCCCAACTTTGCTTTTTTAAGTTTTACCTCATCGCCCAAAGTATTTTTTTTATTGGCATCTATTACTTGTGAATAAATTAAGGTTGCTTCCCAGGGGTCGTTGGCATAAACATAAATGTCAGCCATCTCAGTTTTTAACGTTCCTGTCTCTTCCGGTTTTAAACGTGGAATTTTCAATCCATCGTTTAAAACTTCAATTGCCACATCAGTTTCATTCAAATAAAAAGCCAATAAATGTGCATTTTCCTGAATCAAATTTAATGTTGCCGGATTGATCCCTAAAAAATCCAGACCTTGTTTAAAATCGTCAGCCAACTTATTACCCTTTTCTTTATCATCCGAAAATTCAGTAATAAATTGCATATACGAAGAATGAATATTCAACGAATAAGCTTGTTTATAAAAAGGATTTTCCTCTCCCTTTTCCAATAAATAATCGAATGCTTTTTTTGCATCGCCATACATTTTGTTTTTTAATGCCATAATCCCCAACTGCACAATTTGTGGAGCTTCCTCACCTGTTCGCCTATCTAATGCAACGGATTGCCGCAAGGCACTTGAGAATTTTTTTTCCTGTAAGAAAAACCAAATCAACAAACGATTGTAACCTGTTATTTGAGGTTCTGCTTGTATTCGTTTTAAAACCTGACCGCGAAATTTATCTCGTAATCCATCGTCAATGTCCAGGCGCATTGCCGACGAAAGACTGCTTTGCACGCGCGACAATTGTTTTTCTTCACTACGAAGCATATTCAGGTACTCTTCCATCATATTATCGTATTCCCGCAAATACAAATAAGAACGTGCCAATTCGTAATTAAACTGTTCCGGTGCCAACACTTCCCTACCTTTTAAGTAGGTTTGTTTAGCATATTCATATTCGCCCCAACTTAAAAAATTACTCGCTGCAATTAAATAATGACCTTTTCCATCCTGAATTTTATCGATAGCTTCCCTATACTTTTCATCAGATTCTTCTGTTCGTTTCTGAACTTTCAAAATATATCCCCAATGAATGTAAAATTCCGGTTTTGGCGAGTTTTGTTTTTTTATCTCTTTTTGGATGTTTTCCTCTGCCTCAGCAAACCTTTCAAGTTGAATCAAACAATTTAAATAATACCTGTAATAAGTTCCATTTTTAGAAATTCCATAGACATCGAGCAATAATGGAATGGCCTTTTCGTAATCTTTTGCATTGTAATATTTAATGGCAAGACTCGATTTTGTTTGAATTTCTGACTGCTTTCGTTGTGCTGTTGCAGTGTTAAAACTCAAAATTATTATTGTTATGAAAAAGAAATACTTCATCCGTTTAAAATTGTTTATTTTTTAAGATAACAGATGGAACTCCCATGAATTATAATCATGCTTGTTTGTGAAATATCGCAGATTTAATTTCATGTTCGTTTCATTTACTAATTTTTAAGATTGTACAAAAATAACACTCTTCCCCTAAGAAGTGTTCTTTCTGAATAAATTTTATTTTTTTAAACATAAGACACAAGATTTTTAGATCCAATAAATAAAGCTGATTACAGAAACTATTTCCCCATTCTCGCATTTCTGCATTCCCGTATTCAATCCTTTTCCATATAAAAACTTACTTTTGCAAAAAATATTTTGATATGGCACATGAGTTGAATGGGAGGCAGCGACTTCCCAAGTGGATGAAAATGAACATGCCGAAAGGGGAAAGCTATTCAAAAGTAAAAAACCTGGTTGACAAACACGGATTACATACCATTTGTACCAGCGGAAATTGCCCTAATATTGGTGAATGCTGGAACCGTGGAACAGCAACTTTTATGATTCTGGGAGATATTTGTACCCGCCGGTGTAAGTTTTGTGCGGTAAAAAGTGGCAAACCACTGGCTCCCGATTTAAAAGAACCGGAGAAATTAGCCGAGTCGGTAAAAATAATGGGATTGAAACATTGTGTAATTACTTCGGTTGACCGAGACGATTTGGATGACCAAGGCGCAGAAGTCTGGGCACGCACTATTACCGAAGTAAAACACCTTAATCCGGAAACTAAAATTGAAGTTTTAATTCCTGATTTTAGAGGAAATAAAAAACTCATTCAAAAAGTAATTGATGCTAAACCTGAAGTGATTTCGCACAATGTTGAAACCACGGAACGGTTAACTCCATTTATTCGATTTGCCTCGAAATACCGCAGAAGTTTAGAAGTAATAAAATACATTGCCGATAATTATACGATTGCAAAATCGGGAATTATGCTTGGTTTGGGCGAAACTCATGAAGAAATTCTGCAAACTATGGATGACCTTCTGGAAGCCGGTTGTAAAGTAATGACCATCGGACAATATTTGGCTCCTTCAAAAAATCACATGCCGGTTGTAGAATATATTACACCCGAACGTTTTGCAGAATATAAAAAAATTGGGCTGGAAAAAGGATTTTCATTTGTTGAAAGTTCACCACTGGTAAGAAGTTCGTACCGGGCAGAAGAGCATGTGAATGCTTGAAGAGAGTAAAAAATAGATAGTCGTAAATAGATTGTAAGAAAATCGCATTTTTTTCTCGTCCCCCTTCGAAAAGGGGGATTCAGGGGGATTGATTAAAAGATAAGACTGTGGCAAATTTCAATTTCATCGATGTAGGTTTAAAAGATTATAAGGAATGCTGGGATTATCAGGAAGAGTTGCTTGCAGCGATAATACTGGATAAACGTTCGTCTGGAAAACCATCAGAAAAAAATCACTTTTTATTGGTTGAGCATCCACACGTTTATACACTGGGTAAAAGTGGCGACGAAAGTAACCTTTTAGCAGCTGGCGATTTTCTCAAGAAAATTGAAGCGACCTTTTATAAAATAAATCGTGGCGGCGACATTACATACCACGGCCCAGGACAATTGGTTGGCTATCCAATTATGGATTTAGAGAACTATAAAATTGGAGTACGCAAGTACATCGAAAAAATGGAAGATGCCATTATTGAAACCATTTCTGAATTTGGATTAAAAGGTGGACGAAAAGAAGGAGCAACCGGAATTTGGCTGGATTGGGAGCATAAAGTTCGCGCAAGAAAAATCTGTGCAATTGGTGTTCGGGTGAGCAGGTTTGTAACCATGCACGGTTTTGCGCTAAATGTAAATACCGACATGCGATATTACAATTATATCAATCCATGTGGTTTTGCTTCTTCGGCAGTTACATCCATTCAACAGGAATTGGGTAAAGAAATTTTGATGGCTGAGGTGAAAAAATTGTTGATGGAGAAGTTTAATAAGTTGTATTAAAACCATTGATCAAACTCATTTTTTTATTCTATCGTAAACGTTGTAAAAACCAGGAACATTCTTATTAGAGTATTCAAATTGTTCTAATTTATTTTGCATATTTTGATCTAAATTCAACTTATAACACAATCTTTCTTTAATATTATTGCCGATAATTTTTGATGATGGCACAGTTTTTTTAAACAAAAATGAAGGTATAAGGAAATTGAAATCTCTATTATCCTTGAAATAAAACTCAACTCCATAAATCAATCTCGGTTTTTTGAAAATGTTTTTATCCAAAATATCATAATGCGTTTCTAGTTCAATTGTACTTCCCCAGAAATCAAAAAATGACTCATATTTTAAGTGAGGCATATATCCTTGGATTATACAGTCACTAACTAAATAACGCCCAATTAGTGAATTATTCCCGAAATGGTAATAACACGTTGACATATTGAAGGCCTTAAGGAACATTATATGAATTGAATCCATATTATAGGATTTTTGAGGATAGGCTAAAAAAATAAAAAAATCATTTTCAATAATAATTTCATCCAATTTTTTTTCAAAGGCAGTATTAAAAATGCTATCAATTTCATTATAACTAAAATATTTTCCCTTCAAATTATTCAATTGCAACTTTTCAACCTCAACCTCATTTATTGGATATTCAATAGAATAACCAAATTTCATTTCAGCTAATGAGAAAGTATTTTTCTTTTGAAACTTTTCAATTCCTTTAATTTGGACTAAAACAGAATCCACCAGTTTTAAATTCTCATTCAGAATCACATTATTTGCATCTTCTCTTTGTTCATTCTGCTTATCTTCAAAATACTGAACTACAGCAGCTCCCAGGCCAGAAATAATTATTCCAGCAATAAAATAGTTCCTAAAATTCTTTTTAGATTCATTCTTATTTTCATCTTTTCTAATACCTAACCTGGACAAGCCAGAACCAAACAGGGAAATATAGTATTTTTGCACT
>CAYZBC010000313.1:0-6087 GCA_964476535.1 uncultured Maribellus sp. | reverse complement strand
GGAAAGAGTATTAAAAGTTATAGAGACTTCAGATTTCCATAATCAAATTCATTGATCATGCAGGGATAGGTTTTAATTTCTTCCTGTCAATTTGTAAATGTTGACTTTTCAGCGAGAGACAAGTAGTTACAAGTGTATCATCATTGCAGTATCAGAGATTCAAATAACCACTATATTATGTAGTTATATTTATTCTTGAAGTTGTGCATATATGTATTATTTAACGTGAGTTCGAGCTAAGCAGCTTTTGTAATTCTTTGTTCGTCAATAATATCTAGATTGAGAGATGGCTTTTTAGGAAGGAAAGAATATGCAATTATGACTCAAAATAAGATTAAGCTCACCACAGAAAGTCCATTATTCGTCAAGCAATTCCTGTATTTTTTTATATAACACCTCTTTACTTGAAGGTCTTGGAGCATTAAAATCCACAACTTCTCCTTTTTTGTTAAACAAAATATACTTTGGTACTGCATGCATTCTTATAGGGTCTGTTTGGTCTTTGTACTTGTAAATAAAACGATGTTTTAAATCTTTTGAGAGGAGTAAATTTATACCTGTCAATTTATGTTTTTTAATTAATATCCTCCATAACATTGGCCTATAGGTATCCCATTCCTTTTTCCTATCGTAAATTATTATATACAAGTATTCAATGGGTTCATTTTGGAATTTTTTCTTTAAATCGGGTAGAAATTTGAATTCTTCAATACATGGTTTACAACCTGTTCCCCAAAAATCAAGATAAACAACCTTGTTTTTAAATCGATTCATTTTTAAAACATCTTCGATTGTTTTAAAGATTTGAGTGGAATCACAAATGAGGCAATTTTTACTAGTATTTAGCTGTTTTTTTATGGCTTCAAGTGTTTTTTGTGCCCGAGTTGTCGCTTTATTGTTTGCACTCTGTGGATTATTGGATTTTTCCAAGTTGCAGGATTGAATCGCAAAAAGACAAATTGCTACAGCTGTTAGGAGGTGGATGTTTTTCATCATAATTCTTTCAGAATTTATTTTGGAAATATCGACCTGTTGGGTAATTGATCGCATTGTTTTGATAATTAATTTCTTAAATAAAGCTATTTTATTTTCATTAGAGTGCGTTTCAACGAAAATTTGCCATTATTGTAGTTGAACACTATTAACAATGCTCTTCCTATTATCTTATCTTCTGAAATAAAACCATAATTCCTTGAGTCAAAGGAACGAGACCTATTATCTCCCATCAAAAAATAATAGTTCTGTTTAAACAAATAAGGAACTTCAGAATTGCCATTTAAATTTAAATGCTTGTGGTTATTATCGGGATTTATCAGGGCATCTTTTTCAATTATACTTTTGTATAAAAATGAATTATATCCAGTTAGTTCTAGAATCTTATTTTTTGCTGGAATCCAAAGAGGTCCATAATTTAGAGATGTCCAATTTAACACTGTACCCTGGGGAATAATATTATTTGGTATTTTCAATTCATCTCCAACTATTTTAAATGAATCGACGGAGCTATCATTTAAAATTATTCCCTTTTCAAGTTTTCTGATCAGTAATTCTCCCTGGATAGTCTTATCATTATATAAACTTAACCAACCTTGATGATTCAATTTATCGAGCAAATCTTTGAATTTACTAATATCATTAATCCATAAACGATATCTATTTTTGATTTCATTGGGTATCTCAATTTCTTTATTGTTTACATAAACAATGCCATGTTTAATATGGATCGTATCCCCATTCAATCCGATACACCTTTTAACATGGAAGGAATTCTTATTTGTTGTTGGTGTGAATACAACTACATCATTTCTATCAATTGCTGATATTCCTTTTAAACGTATATTCTTGGGATATGAATTATTACTATATGTCTTATGGTTATTATCGCAATTTGTTAATAGGTTTATCCACGGTATATCCCTAAGTGAATTAGGCAATTTAGATCCGTAGCATAACTTACAAACGAGTATTTTATCTCCCTGAATCAAAGTACCTTCCATTGAGTTACTTGTCACTGTATATATTTCAAACAGAAATATTCTTATCAAGATTGCCAGAATAAATATGCAAACAAACTTCAAAAGATATGAATACAATCTGTCTATAAATCTTTCATTAGAATTTGGCATTTTTTAAATTAGAAGAATGAAATGTTAACACAATCAATATCTATTGGGTCGCGCATTTTTGCATTAAAGAAGATTCTATTAATTTGAACTAATTGTTCTATTAAAAAATGATTCCATTTTTTCTGAAGCAAAGGGACTTCCAACTGATTTTATTTTGTTTTTAGAATCAATCAACAATGAGCTATTCATTATCCAGACTGGAATATCATTATGTTCAACAAATTTTAAGTAAGGATCCATAATTATATAATAATCATTATACCATGATTCAACTTCTTCAACTGCACTTTTGAATGAGTCATAATTATATCCCTGAATTACAAACAAAACTTCGTACTCTTTAAGTGACTTGATTTTCTCTCGATGTTTGTGCCATTCCATAAATTTCGGATAACATGGAGTACAACCATCTTCAAGGTAAACCACCGAAATATATTTAAACTTTTTTCTGAAATCAGAGAACATTATTTCATCAGTTCCGTGTAGAATAGTATCAAACATGGTTAGTTTAAGTTTCTTGCCTATAACATTTTTTATTTCTTGCTCCTGGAGAGAAATTTTCGCACAAGCTGTAAATATGACTAATATCGAAAAAACCAAATATTTTTTTATCATTTTATACTATTTTAGTTGTGGAACTTTAGTAATTAAATTATTCAACTATAGCTATAATTGGATTATCATTTTTAGAAATTGTTTTAATCGAAAAACCATTTGATTCCTCAAATGAAAATTGATTTGCGTTCTCATCCTTATCTTTGATTAATTGAAGTGGAAGGTAATACCCTACTAATTTCCCATTTACTACAAATGATGGCCAAAAAGATGGACCATTATCAACATCGTTTACTAATTCTTCTGTATATAATACTTCATTTGATTTTTTTTGATAAAGAATTTGATGTTTTAAGGGTACTTTTCCTGGTGATCTAATACCTTCGTGCACAGTCACAAATAAAAAATCAGAAGTTTCTAGAATTTTAACAATGTTCAAAAAATTATCCATTCTATTCCCCATCTGCGGCTCAATAATAAGCTTTTCCCAATTAACATTATTATCTAAATGAAATGCTGCATAGTTTTCTTTCTTTTTACTTGCGGTTAACTTATATAATTTATCTTTATATGTCCCCATGAACATGATATCTTGCTTTGATTTGTATGTATGAACATAGCCAATTACATTATTTCTGTTTTTCTTCCTGTTTTGATTTGATATTGAATCATGGACATTGCCAAATTTATCAACTACAAATATTTCACTCAAAGATTGATTTAGTATATGATTAAATTCTTTTGTAAAGAAGACAAGACTACCATCCGCAGAAATCTCGAAATCAGCAACTTCAAACTTCACTCTAAAACTTCTGATAAATTCACCTGTTTCAAGACTATTTACAAGAATCTTATTTGGATAACTGAATATATATATCTCGGAATTTAATTCGTCAGCTCTAAACCTAATCCTTTTCCCGTGTTCTTTTGGTCCGTTTCCAAGCGTACTAATCTGGCGCACAAAATTACCTTTCATGTCAAATTGATATAGACCTCTTGTGTCAGAAACAAAGATGTAGTCCTTAGTAAGATGAAGATAACTTATTTTTTTTAACAGACAATTGCTATTTGTTTCAAGCGGAATATAGGTAATCTTTTCGGCGAATTCTGATAGTTTAATCAATTGCTTTTCTGTTCCTAATGCAGATCTGATATCAAGGTTGTAAATTGTCTCGTTCTCATTAAAACTTCTTTTTTTACTGCATGAAACAAAACCTATTATTAATATAAAAATCAATGTAATACTTCTCATTGGGTGGATTTAAAATTATGAATTATTCAATAAACAGCAATACGTTACAAAATATTACTATAATAAGGGTGCCAAAAAGATTTTGGCACCCTGCAAATGCATATTCAGGTTAATATATTTAACTATGACTTATTATCTAACTCTCACACTCATCCTCATATTCAGGATCTGAAACATGTAGGCACCGTGATGTTCCATCTTCATAGCCATCATAGCATTCATAATGTTGCCATGGATAAGTGCATTCAGTTTCACCAGATGCAGCCGCAGCTAACATAACTGAAGTATCGCCTTTTTTGAAAGAACTGAAGTCAACTGTTAATGCAAGTAAAAATAGTACACTCGACAATAAACATGATAATTTTAAGAATTTTTGATTTTTCATTTTACAAATTTTATTAATTATTTAATTTAAAATACATTGTTAAAAGATGGGAAACGTTTCTCATCTAATGAATTAATAACTTACCAGATCCTAAATTGAAATCTTTATTTATCTTTATCACATCACCTCCTTTCTAAGTTGGGCGGTACAGCGGGCGGCAAACTAAGTTTACTTTTGTGGGTAAAGGTTTGCCCCCTTTTTGTAACAGATTATAAATAATTACATGTGTACAGCAAAATATTAAACAGCCATATTATTTTATTATTTCAGGAAAATTTTATGTATACTGTATTTTCCACGGTTGATTTTCTTATTAATCATATACAAATTAGTTCTATTTCCAAAAAAAGCATTGGCCGATAATTCCATAAATTAATAATTGGTCAATTTATTAATGATTTCTTATGTGTTTTAACACAAGCATATATGTCAGGCCAGTAAAACAATAAATCGCCAAAATTTCCATAAATATTTCTAACAGTAAGTAACTGGTTTTCATCTGACAAGTCTCCAAGCTCTTTAAACTGAATGGATAAATTTTTACTCTGAAGGCAATTATAAAGTGTTTCCATTCTTTGCTCCACAAAAGCAGCCCATTGTTTGTTAATGTATTTGTGTTTCTTATATAATTGCTCAGTATGGTTAATTTTACTTGTAATTATACTGGTATTGACTAGCTTTAAATATTCATTCAGACTATTGTCTGATCTTTTTGAAATATCTCTAAGGTAAATACCGAGAGACTTTAATCCTTCCTCAACTGTAACAGATCTATTGTTGAATTCATTAATTGAGAACATTAATACATCAGGTATCCGGATAGAAGTAGAAGTCAGATCTGAATCATCAACAGGTCTTTCATCAGGAGGAATATGAGAAATAGCGAAAGGCAAGTGGCCTATATAACAGTTAGCAAAGCATTTCTTTAAAACAGAAGCAAAAATTCCATCAGAATTTCTGAAGTTTGGGTGAAAAGGAGGTAGGAGTTCAGTGTTATCAATTCCAAGATTCATTCCTAATAAAAAATTGGGAGGCCCTACTGTTAAGGATTTGTGAGACTGAAGTACTGTGCGGCTATACATCTTAGACAGAAAATTATCTGAATCGGAAATCAATGGGACAAGTTTGTTGCCAGAAAAGAATATTTTTAAAATCGGTGATCCTGCTCCTGAGTCACCAGCTGCTCCCATCATTGTAATTCGAACCCTTTTTTTAGAGTTTAAATTATCAAGGGTAAACTTTGGTGTAATTCTATTTAAGCTAACTTGATGTTTATACTTTTCGATTAAACTACCAATTGAATGACCAAGTAACTTTTGATGAATGCTTATTGGGTCATTGTACTCAAATACTATTTTATCATTTAATTCACTTTGATCAGAAAAGAATTCACTGGACGCATCTAAAGATGAAGCATCAGAAGTAATTGTTAATTTCTCATCGTTTCCGTTTTTTGAAAGTTGACAAAATATATCATCATCGGTTAAGAGAGAAAATTTTCCTGTTGTAAATAGTTGAAAAGCATTTCGATTAGCTCCTGTTCGGTGACTTATGTCGCTCAATCCCATTAATCCATATTCCACAACATGTTTAGGTACTTTGTTTTCTAATTTTTGAATAATTCTATTCAAAAATATTTTTCGCCCAGTTCTCCCAACTAGTCTGATTTGGGTTTGATGTTTTTCATTTAGAAGGTCAATATTTTGTTTGTTTTTATTGTAATTCTCAGGAGTTGAATCATCAAATACAATGAAATCATATTTTTTATT
>CAYZBC010000312.1:0-6140 GCA_964476535.1 uncultured Maribellus sp. | reverse complement strand
CAGAAAACAAAAACAGAAAAACAAAAGCCATGAAAACAAAAAACAATGTTCAGAAAACAATTCTTAGGTCGGTAGCAGTTATTGTTAGTTTTGTACTAATTAGCTTTACCGTAAGTGCACAAGATTTCTGGAAAAAACTATTGGAAAACAGCAGTTTCAACGAAATTGCATTGGCCATGGTTGAAACCTCAAAAGAGACAGCCGACTCAAAATCAGCAACTATAAATTTTAATTCAGAATTATTAGAAGCTGAATTTGAGCCGACTTTAGAAATGGAAGATTGGATGAACAACGAAAATATCTTCGGTGTTTCTAGCTTTGAGATAGCAGACGAAGTTGAAAACAATTTAACACTTCAAGATTGGATGTTAGATGAAAACCTGTTTCAAATGGAACAAAAGGAAGAAATGCCATTGGAACTAGAAGCGTGGATGACTTCGGATAAAGTTTGGGAAATGTAACTTCATCCATTAAAAAAAGCTGAAAATCAATATAAATAATAATTAATTCAACAAAATGAAAATAGAAAATGCAAAAGCACAGATGAGGAAAGGAGTATTAGAATACTGCATACTCCTTGTATTGGATGGCAAACCTCTCTATGCAAGCAACATAATTCAAGCGTTAAAAGAGGCCAAATTAATAGTGGTCGAAGGAACTCTTT
Source organism: uncultured Maribellus sp. (assembly GCA_964476535.1). Taxonomy (GTDB): domain Bacteria; phylum Bacteroidota; class Bacteroidia; order Bacteroidales; family Prolixibacteraceae; genus Draconibacterium. Next base: position 5,476 of record CAYZBC010000312.1, on the reverse strand, counting down.
ATCCCCTACTTACCAGATTGAAAAATGCCGGATTATTAGCTTATCGTTGGGAGGAATCTACCCAGGGGCCACCACGCAAATATTATGAATTGACCGACAGTGGAAGAAAATTTTTAGGTGAACTGGAAAATTCTTGGGGGGAGTTGGTTGATGCCGTTGGAAAAGTTAAAACAAACAAATCAGAATAACCACATTAAGAAACCGGATTTCAAATTCAAATAAATAATGAGATGAAAAAGACATTCACAATAAATATTAGCGGCACCGTTTTTCACATTGAAGAGGATGCCTACGAAGGACTCCAGAAATACCTGGTTAATCTGAAAAATCACTTTGGCAACAACGAAGAAGGGCAAGAAATTATATCTGATATTGAAGCTCGAATTGCCGAGATTTTTAGTGAAAAATCAAACGATGAAAAGAAGATCGTAACCATAGATATGGTGAACAAGATAATCGAAATAATGGGTACTCCGGAAGATTTCGCTGAAGAAGAAGGTGATGAAGAATCTTCAACTGTTGAATCAAAAAGAAAAAGACGATTGTATCGAGACCCGGATCATCGTGTACTTGGTGGCGTTTGTGGTGGATTAAGTGCTTACTTTAATATGGATCCTGTAATTTTGCGAATTATTTTCGCAGTTGTAATACTTGCCACTTCAGGAGCCGGACTACTTGCTTACCTAATTCTCTGGATTGCCGTACCAAAAGCAAAAAATACTGCACAACGTTTGGAAATGCGCGGTCAGGAAGCAACAGTAAAGAATATCGAAAAATCAATAAAAGAAGAAGTTGCAGAAGTAAAAGAGAGTTACAAAAAATTCAAAGAGTCGGATACCTATTCTAAAGGTAAAAAATCGATGGCAGGTGCCGGAGATGTTGTTTACAATGGAACAAAAGTTCTGTTAAGAGTTATCGTAATTATTATTGGAGTGGTATTAATCCTTTCTGGATTTTTTGGATTATTAGGAATAATATCGTCTGTGGCAATTGGACAATCTTTTGTCGACGGTTGGCCACTGATTTGGAGTCCGAAAATTTATGTTCCCGGAATTTTCAACCATTTTGTTGAACCCGGAACCGTAACATTCGGAATGATTGCCATTGGATTATTAACCGGACTACCCTTGCTGGCACTGCTTTTTATCGGTACAAAAATGGTCTTTAGTTACAAAACAAACAATGCAGCCATTGGATTAAGTATAGTGGGAATCTGGTTAATTGCTTTAGTTGCATTAATAGTAGTATCAGCCGGACAGGTGGGCAACTTTAAAAGTCAGTCATCAATTACCGACAATCAAACCATTTCGTGTGATTCGTGCCAAACTTTATACTTAAAACTTGCGGAAGATAAATACGAAAATTATGCTGAAATAGACTTTGACATTAATGATTTTAAAATGATGGTTGTTGATGGAGATGAAGTTATGTTGGGAGAACCAAAACTTGATATCGAAAAATCGGGCAGCGATAATTTTACCATTACCATTAAAAAAGCTTCCAGAGGGCGTACCAGAGAAAATGCAAAAGAATCGGCAAATGATATTATTTACAATTACCAATTAAACGATTCAACATTACTGTTCGATCCTTATTTTATACTGGACGAAGAAGGTAAATGGCGCGATCAGGATGTTAATGTTACGATTAAAATTCCGGAAGGGAAAGCCATATTCCTGGATGAAGATATGGTAAAAATCATTCACGATATTGAAAATGTATCGAACACCTGGGATGCCGAAATGGTTGGGAAAACATGGGTGATGGAACCTGAGGGCTTGACCGAAAAGAAAACTGTTGAAGAAGAAGAATTATAAAACAGACAATAGAAGATAGTAATATGGAACGCGACAGAAAACAAATAATGAAATTGCTCTATTTATTGGCTCCAATTATAATGATTTGGACGGCCTTTTGTGCTTCGCTTTGTTACGAGCTTGGGAAAAATGGTTTGGGAAACATGGATTTATTCGGAGTGTTTCTAGATAATATTCCTGTGTTGATAATTATGAGTAGTATGCTTTTTTATGGGCACCGAAAATATCAAATATTTAGTAGAAATAAATTAGATTAAAAATCATGAAAACAATAACAACAATAATTTTTGCACTTGCTTTTATGTTGGCTTCATTCTTGGCCGGAGCACAAAGCAAATCGGATAAAATGTACGACGCTTTTTCCGGTAAAGATGGAGTTTCAGATTTCTCGTTCTCGAAAAGTATGATTGATGCAATTGATTTAGATTTGGGTGATGATGACGAAAAAAATGTTACCGGCGATTTACATCAAATTCGCTTTATGTCATACAATCCTAAAAAAGGAAATTTAAGTGGCCCCGATTTCACGAAAAAAGCTATTGCAATGTTACCATCACAATACAAAAAATACGTTGATGATGATAAAGATTCTGACGTAGAAATTTGGCTGCTGGGAGGAAAGAGAAAATTCTCGGAATGCCATGTTTTTACTACTAACGAGAAAAAGGAACAAATGCGATTTGTTGTCTCCTTTCTTGGCGACTTTACGGTTAACGACCTCGCAGGTTTGAAAAAAACCGGTAAAGGATTTTCTGACGACAACTAAATAGAGCAAAGGTAATATTCATAAAAAATCCGAATTGAAATCAATTCGGATTTTTTATGCAACATATTTTTAATTAAATATTTTCTGTTTGTCTATAATTTTTCGATTAACTGATTTGCCTCACCCCCTCCAATAATCACTAATTTTCCATTTTGGGGACCTATAGTTTGTGATAATACAGCAAAGTTTAAAATAGAGAATAGAATAATTAAGCAGAATCTTTCTTATATATTTGTTTTAGGTTGAAATGAAAAATGCCACTAGATGCTTATCTGCGGCATTCAATATTTTTTTAGAAGTTCTATTCGCAAGTACATGTTTGCAAACAATCAATAATCTGACTTAGTATATCATATTTCAAATAATAAAAAGTGTTTTTGCCTTCTCGCTTCGAACACAAAACACCTTTATCTTTCAAAATTCCCAAATGATGAGATGTTGTTGATTGTTCAATCCCCAATAATTCATGAATTTGAGTTACTGTTAATCGTTTGTTCCCTTCAAGCTGTTTCAAAATTGAAATACGCATCGGATGAGCCATTGCTTTTAACATACTTGCAGCAATTTCCAACTTATCCGCACTTAACTCCTTGACTTCTAACATAATTAGATTATTTATAAATGCAAATATATAAATATTTAAGAATTAATCTATTATCAATTTCTCAATTTGAATTAAATTTGACAAACTGTAATAAATTATACTTTTTTTAGTTAAATCGTTCCGTTATTAAACTAAATTATTCTATGTTCGTTTTAAATTAAAAAGAGGTTTCTAATTCAATGACTACAATAAAAAAAATAAAATCTCCCATAGAAAAGGAACTCAAAGAATTTGAACCCTATTTTAAAAAATCGTTGCAAAGTGATATCCCGCTTTTAGCTAACATTTTAAACTTTTTATACCGAACAAAAGGGAAACAACTTCGTCCTATTTTTGTCTTTCTATCTGCCAAACTTCATGGCGAGACCAATGAGTTTTCTAAACTCGCCGCTTGCTCGGTTGAACTTTTACATACCGCAACGTTAGTACACGACGATGTAGTTGACGAGTCGTACGAACGTCGTGGAAGCTTCTCTGTTAAAGCACTTTGGCGAAATAAGCTGGCAGTTTTAGTTGGCGATTATATTCTTGCCAGAGGGCTGCTCCTTCAGCTTGAAAATAAAAAGTATAATTTTTTGCATTTAATTTCACAGGCAGTGCAAGACATGAGCGAAGGAGAAATTCTTCAAATGAAAAAAAGTCGGAAACTTGATATCGATGATGAAACCTATTTTGAAATTATTCGAAAAAAGACAGCATCGTTAATTGCTACAAGTATGGCCATTGGAGCTGCTTCGGCTTCGGATGACCCCGATTTGCCGGAAAAAATGTATAAAATTGGGCAAGATGCAGGAATTGCATTTCAAATAAAAGACGATATTTTTGATTATCAAGCTAAAGGAATTCTTGGGAAACCCACCGGAAACGATATCAAAGAAAAGAAAATAACTCTGCCACTTTTGTATGTTTTGAATAATTCGAAAGCCTCTGAACGTAAACGGATTCTTCGATTGATTAAACGCAAAAACAAAAACGCCGAAGTTGTAAAGGAGTTAATTCAAATGGTAACCGAAAAAGGAGGCCTCGAATATGCCGAAACCAAAATGAACGAATTCAAAGACAAAGCAGTTAACGCGTTGATGGAATTTGAAAATTGCGAAGCCCGTACTTCGTTAATTGAATTAATGGAATATATTACAACCCGGAAAAAGTAAAAGAAAGCCTCTCCTAATCTCTCCAAAGGAGAGGAAAAAAATAAAACATGAAGAATTTGACATTTTGAAAGCAAATTCAATATTCCTTTTCCCATACCCCAGAAGGAATTAGGGAGGGCATTTTTTATTCTATCATAATCTTAACAACAATTTTTTTAACCCTTGAGTTTTCATTTACCTTCATCACCGGGCGGTGCACATCTTCCGGGAAAAACACCACAAAATTTTTGGGAGTCGCTTTTATATATTCACCACCGTCAAATTCGTAAAAAATAATATCATTTTCTTCGTTGTAAGGTTCGGTTACTTTAACTTTATCTAAAGTTGTCAATCCCATTAATTCTTCACCTTCAATAACATACTGAATATCGATATATTTTTTATGTGATTCGTAAAGTGTTTTACTTTTGTCTTTTGTTGTATAATCGTCAACACTTACAAATAAATGTGCGCCTTCCAAAACTTGTTTTCCCAGAGGCATTTCCTTTAAGTTGGCGGTTTTCAAAAATTTAAATGCCTGATCCCAATGTCGCATGTTTTTGTGGTAATGAATTGCCAAACTTCTTTTATTAACTGAAGCGTCTGGCTGAACATTCCAGCCACCCAGCCACTCTTGTTTTTCAAACCAGGAATTAACTTCATCGTCGGTCCATTTTTCAGGATTAGTTTGTTTTGGTGTACATGCAGAAAAAGCAACTATCATAAGTATCAGAATTAAAAATTTATACATTGTTTAAAATTTAGGTTCTCAAAATTCAAAATTACCGAATTAATCTTTCAATTTTTTGTTTTGAATGTGTCTTTCTTTATCGCGGACTGTTTTCTTTTCCATGTTATTCAGAAATGCTTCGTTTAAATCAATTCCGGTTTGATTAGCAAGGCAAATAAGCACCCAAAGAATATCTGCCATTTCATCACCTAAATCATATTTTTCGTCCGATTTTTTGAACGACTGGTCGCCATATTTTCGGGCCATAATTCGTGCTAATTCACCCACTTCTTCCGTTAAAATTGCCATGTTAGTGAGCTCACTAAAATAGCGTACACCATACGTTTTAATCCATTTGTCAACCTGTTTTTGGGCTTCGTTTATTGAAATGTCTTTATTTTTCATTGACTAAAAATCTTTTTGTTT
>CAYZBC010000311.1:0-6148 GCA_964476535.1 uncultured Maribellus sp. | reverse complement strand
TTTTACAATAAATTTAATCCATCTTTTAAAACCTACTTTTCAGAGTAGGGTCAATATTAAAATTCCAAATTAAGTCAGCGTACCGCAGATACAGATATTTAAATTTGAAAGAAACATTAGATAACATTATTGATAAGTCGATATCACTTATTGATTCAATAAATAGAAAACATAAAAAATTAATAAAAACCATTTTCACATAGTTGTAATAGTGGGGATGATTATGGATTAAGGAAACGAAAATTCTGTTCATACTAAAAAGTGCAGACTTATTATTATAGTTTATCTCTATTCCTATACTTTTTAGTTCAACAAGTTTCCCTAGTTGAACTAAACGCTGGAATTTGGACTTAGCATTTTTAGTTCAAATAAGTTTTCTATTTGAACCAAACGGCTTGTAGAATTATAGCTTTCGGATAGCGGTGGTGCTTGAACATCTAATCTAAGTTATAATTGAAAGGTAAAATTAGCCATTATTGAAAATTGGACTAATTAATGCAGACAGAAACAAATATGCTTATTAATAACCTTATGTCAAGTCAACAATAAAAACAGCCGGAAACTCATGTTCCCGGCTGCCTGTTTTGCGATATTAATTTCTAATTGATTTCAGATTAAGCTTCACTTTTGTTTGTTAACGGTTTATTCCTTTGACAGGAAATCTTCTAAAAACCAGAATTCAAAATTACCTTCTTTCACACCACCAAAAACAAATCGTTCACCATCCAGTGACCAGTCAAGATGATATATCTTAACATCCACCAGATTCGTTTTAACATCCTCAATACTACCCTCAGATAATGACACGATCTTAACTACTTTACTTTTATTATCAAGAAAAGCAATATTTTTACTATCTGGTGACCATGCCAAATCAGTATGTACATAAGCTTTTGGAATTTCAGCTATCATGTGTAATTCACCGTTGATGACATTTACAACATTAATTGAAGATACATCATCATCTTGACCAGAGAGATAGGCAATCATTTTCCCATCCGGAGACCAAACCGGCGATAAAATATTTTCTTCCTCTACCAATAGTTTTGGTATTCTATCATCAATATTTAACATATAAATGGCACAACTATCTTCTTCCTTGCCATAAAAATGATTTAATGGGAGTCGTAAAAATGCTACCTGGGTTCCATCAGGAGACCAACTGGGAGCAAAATCTCCATACGAAGGGTTTGGATTTGTAATCTGAGTTGGTGTTCCTCCATCGATAGGAATTTTCCAGATTTGGGTGCTTGGGAACTTATTTGAAACCAATTCTTTTGAAGATGATGCTGCTGCAATAATCAGTTTACCATCAGGCGAAATCCGATTGCCTGCCTGAAACTGATAAGGAAAATTTAATACCACATCTTTTCTTATAGGAAGTACTTTCCCTTTACCTCCTTCTGCTGAAACAACACCAAGAGTCTTACTTGTAGGCGATAAAACATCATTATCATTAATGTAGTATATTTTTTTACTATCAGGTGACCAACGGGGCTGCACAGTATTTCCCTCACTTAAAACAATAGCAGGTTGACCTCCTTTAGCCGGTAGAGTGTATAATCCGAATTCCACTTTTGGGCTTAATAACGTTCCAATTTTATTATCCGGAGTCCAACCCGCAAGTTGCATGACTCCTTCAATTCCCTCAGGGACATCAATACTAGTTACTTTCCCTGGTGATGCGCCATCACTGAAATCATGAACAATGTTGATTTGTTTACCATTATTATACTCAAAAAAAGCAAGTTTTTCACTGTCTGGTGACCAAACAGGACTACATGCCATTACGGCATTAGCAACAAGGTAAGGAGTTCCGTTATGGGTGGGAACAACCCATAATCCCAAATCACCAGAGCCTGTACCCGCATTTTTGTCTTCAACAAAGGCAATCATTTTTCCGTTGGGAGAATAAACCGGTTCCCGAGCTTCCATATCAGTTAATTGCCTAAGATTATTTCCGTCAACAGATATACTATGAACGTATTGTTTTTTGTCCTCAATCGACGAAAAAGCTAACTTTTCCCCGTCGGGAGAAAGACTTATTATGTAATTTATTATTCTACGACCCCGATTAGTTTCAACTATCTTATTTGGTTTACCCCCTGCAGAAGATACAATGTATATACCCTTATCCTTTATGCCCTTTATAATGTTTTCATTGAAGGCAATCCATTTGCCGTTACCAGACCAAGAGAGTCCTGTATAAAAAACATCTATTCCTTCTGTATTTATTTGAACAGGGATTCCTGAAAATTCGGGTCCAAGATTCCCAGACACAGGCATTTTCCATAATTTTTTATCCGACACCAATGCGAGATTTTCCCCGTCTGGAGATAATGTAATGGAACTTGAAAGTTCGGTGGGAATATTGATTTTTGTAAATTTTGGAACAAGAGGGACTTTGAATATTTTCTCAGCAACCAGTAATTTAGAAAGCCTTTCTTTTGCAATTTTTACAAATTCAGGCTGATCCGAAAAATTATTGACCACCTTTTCGTAATATTCTTTGGCCTTTTTATTACCCAGTTTCTCATTGGTTAATCCAAGGTGATAAAATGCTTCCGCAGTAACCGTTCGGTTTGTCGAATTATTATCGACGATTTCAAGGTATAATTTTATCGCTTCTTCCAGGTTCCCATTTACTTCTTCCTCATAAATGGCTTTATTGAGCATCTCCTGTGGTGTTGTTTGTCCTGTAACATTTAATATAACTGCCAGGCAAAAAATCGAAATAATGAGTAGTGTTTTCATAATGTTCTTTTTTGAACAAAGTTAAACCACCTGAAATTTGAACTGAACAAGCAACAAATGAGTTGTGTCAAGTTCATATCAAGTTTTAAGAAGATAAAAATCTGTACCCTCTTCCTCGAACGCCTATAATCCGTTTGGGTTGAGTAGGATGATCTTCAATTTTTTTTCTCAGATTTAAAATATGTGTATCAACAGTTCTTGGGGCAACAAAAACCTCAGCTCCCCAAACTTCATCCATTATCCGGTCGCGGCTTACTACTTCTCCTCTATGGTTTATAAGGAATTTTAGCAAATCAAATTCCAGAGTGGTCAGTGGAATTTTTACTCCACCCTTAAAACATTCATATTTTTTAAAATCAACTGTAACTTTATCAAACCGGAACTGAGGTTCAGAAATAATCTCCGTTTTCTCATTTACCCTGCGCAACACTGCTTTTACGCGGGCCTGTAATTCTCTTGGACTAAATGGTTTGGTGACATAATCATCGGCTCCAAATTCCAACCCCAGGATTTTATCTACCTCCTGGCTTTTGGCTGTCAGCATTATAACAGGTGTTTTTACGTTTCTTTTACGAAGTTCCTTCAACACTTCAAAACCATCCATTTCGGGAAGCATAATATCGAGTAAAATAATATCGTATTCAGACTCCAAACCTTTATGAAGGCCGACCGTCCCGGTATTTGCAGAATCAACTTCAAAACCTTCTGCCATGAAGTCATCTTCCAGGGCCATTCGAATTGCTTTTTCGTCTTCGATAATTAATATTTTAGTCATAGTTTTATTTTTAAACTGGTAGAATTATATAAAAAATGCTTCCTGCGCCAGGAGTGCTTTCAAATGAAATTTTGCCATGGTGCGCTTCAATGATTTTCTTTACCACAGTAAGTCCGATTCCACTTCCTTTTATACTACGTGTTAGTTCTTTCCCGCCCCTGTAAAATCGTTCAAAAATTCGATGCTTGTCCTCCGGGGCTATTCCTATTCCAAAATCCCGCACACTAATTTCAACTGAACCATCAATTGATTCTGCAAGAATTTTTATCTCCTTTGAATTACCCGAATATTTGTAAGCATTATCGAGTAAATTATAGATAACCTGTTGAATGGCTTCTTTATCAAGTAGCAGTTCAGGAAGTGTTTCCGGGATAGATAAATCAACCGATAATCCTTCGTTTGCAATACTTCTTTGAAAAACTGATTTTACATGTTCAATCAGTTCTGCCAGATTGGTCCTCTCAAACCGAAACGCCTTTTTCCCCTCCTCAATTTTCGAGAAATCGAGAATATTATCGATAAGATGACTTAATCGCTCCGATTGTTCCAGCATCACAGCATAATACTCCTTTTTTCTTGATTCATTTTTTATTCGTTCGTGAAAAAGCATCTCAGTCATTTGCCTGATGGAAGTTAAAGGACTTTTAAATTCATGAGAAACGGTACTGATAAAATCGGATTTCATTTTTGAAAGCAAGAGTTCTTTATTTATAATCTGCAAAGTAAAAAACAGCCCCAGTGCCAGTAGAATTACAATGAAAAGAAAGATATAGATAAAAATCCCCTGCGATGCTTTTAAAAAAGTAGTTATTACATCGGGAGATTCTGTGCAAAGTATCAAAGACCAGGAGGGCAAGTAGGACGGAAATACGGTTGTATTCCTTATGTCTTCTGACAAATCTCCCGGCGACTGAGTAAGTATTCCCCTTCCATCTTTAAGGAGTTGCCATTGAAAACCGAGCTTTTGTGTTTCAACCGGAATGATTGTTCGCGTTAACTGATTCTGAAACTCAGTAAGATTATAAATGATGCCCCACTGCCCCATAACTGAACTCGGGAAAACAGATAACAAAGTAGGTTTTCGTTCTACATCCGTATATACTCTGTATTCGCATTCAGCTTCAGGTGACTTAAACCCGGATTCATTGACTACAATTGCAGCTTTATTGAGAAATGCCAATTGTTGATTGGTTTTATCGGCATAAATTGAAAGTATATCCAAATACTTTATTAGTTGTATTCTTTGTTCATTGCAGATTTCATTTTTACAAGGCTCCGTTTCTTTCATCATTTCATTACATGCAGATATTACTTGATTATACTGGGAAACTTCCAGTTCCCAATGCGATTTAGCCGTTTCCGAAATTAGGTTATTTGTCTCTTTTAATGCATTCAGAGTATCTTTTATGGATAAATACAGTTTCCCTGTCTCCAATAATGAGATAACCCCCAGAGGAATTCCTCCATTCATTCTTTGGTGGCCATGCTTTTCTTCGATTAGCTTGTATGTATTTATGGCATCGGTAGATTTTAAAAGTTTCTTTTGAATGCGGGCTACAGACAGTAAAAGGGAAGCAATCAACGCATCATCATTTGTTTTTTTGATAAAACTCTGGTAAAAAGTTAATGCTTTCTGGTAATTTTTATCTTGAAATTCGAATTTCCATCCTTTATCCAAATTTTTATTTAAATCAGATTCAGGATTTGAGTTTAGCTGGTTAAAAGTTCTGTCGGGGAAATAGAGTAATTCTGATTTAAGTATCTGTACTCTGCCATTGGGTAGAATGAAAAATATACCATCTATTCCGGGATTCTCAGTCATAAATTGGGTTAAAACAGAATCTTCAAAGAAGATGGTTTCAGTGGGAAGTGTTCTGCCTGATCTGGCATTTTGAAAAAATTGTTTCTCTGTTTTTGCAAGATACAAATCAGCTTCTGTGATGATTTTTGAACCTGCTTCGGTAAGTTGTTGCCTGATTTCTCTTTCATTGATAGCCTGATCGTTGACAACGCCTCTAAAAGCAAGCGCACCGAGAACAACACTTGGAAATACAATAGCCAAAAAATAATAAAACAAGATCTTATTTTTCCGAATCCGGATTTTCTTAAACATCTGAAAATTTAAATATTACTTCAATGTACAAAAGATCTATATTTAAAACCACATATGTGTCAAGAAACAGAATTGTTATGTCAAGACTTTGTCAAGAATCAGGAAGGAGTAAGCGATTAATATAAACAGCTCACCTAGGGGTTTTATTTGAACCTTTTTTTTATTCAACTAGAAAACTTATTTGAACCAAAAGCCAAATAGATTCAAAGTCAAGATTTTAAACATTGAAAATGCTGAGCAAGGAAATTCCAGCGGTTAGTTCACATTGTTTCCTAGTTGAACCTTTTTAATTTAAATTCAGGAGTAGATTTTGTGTTTAGAAAAAACAGATTATATTTTCCTTGCAGATTTCAATTCCGCTTTATCGTCCTCAATTTCTTCTCTGTCGAATCCAAATTTACGCAATGACTTTGGGTCTGAAATCCGGTTCATTAAAGTAATTACTGCGGCCTCCCGGCTGCGTAATGCAATAACTTTGTCCTTCGTTTCCTGTGCAACTGGCTCAC
>CAYZBC010000310.1:0-6171 GCA_964476535.1 uncultured Maribellus sp. | reverse complement strand
AAAAATCTGTTAGATGATTTCTCTGCCATTGATGTAAAACATGTTTTTACAGATGCTTTAACTGCACTGGATGTAGTTGTTACTGAACAACCAGCTGTTGTTTTCCTGGATATTGAAATGCCAGAGATTACGGGAATTGAATTTCTGCAAAAAGTTAATATCTTCTCACCTAAAACAATTGTTGTATTTGTGTCGGCATTTAAAAAGTTTGCATTGGAGGCCATTCAAAACGGCGCTTTCGATTTTATTACCAAGCCCATCGACAAAACCGAATTGAGGCGGGTAGTTTATAAAATTACAGCAGCGTTTCAAAATACTATTGAACCAGACACAAAAGAAAACAAACAACGATTATTATTAAAAACCACCGAAGGACACCATTATGTTGCCATTAAGGATGTACTTTATCTGGAAGCAGATAGCAACTATACGAAGCTAATTTTAAAAGATGAAAAAAAGCTTTTGTCGAGTGTAAACCTGGGTAAAATACACGAACAGTTTCCTAATGAAACGTTTGTGCGTATTAGCCGCAAACATATTATCAATAAAAACTACTTAACCTTTATGAATTTCTGTAAAAAGTATTGTTTGGTCTCAAATAACGGAGAAGAGCACCGGCTTGAGGTAAGTGTGAAGATGAAGGATTTAAAAGAGGAGTTGAAGTGAGAAGAGATACACAAGTATCAAGACACAAGATTCAAGATAGAATTTTGGTACAAGCCTCGTTGTTGTGTATTCATTAAATGTAAAACTTTAGAACCAGTCGCAGTTAACACTCAATGGCAGTCGCAGTTTTCAGTAGCAAGAATCGAGTATCAAGCATCAAGATATGAATATGAAAATCCGATTTAAACAAATAGCATCGAATTCTATTTTTCAATCGGCTATGGTTGGCCTATTGGTTACTTTGCTTGTTATTTTTATTTGGGATGCGCCTATAAAAAAATACCACATAGAACTTGAACCATTTGCGCATAAAAGTGAACTTGGCGTACATTGGTTCGCAGGAGATTTTAATGGGGATGGTAATAGTGAGCGTATTCGTTGTTTTAAAGGGATAAATGCCGAATCGATGGATGTTGTTCATTATGACAAATATGGCAATTTAACAGCGAACTATCATTTCCCTCAGTCGAATTGGATTTATGAATTAAAGCCAAAAGTTTTAGATTTTGACAATGATGGTACTCAAGAGCTTTTGTTTATAACAACCCGTAATGATTCCATTTTTATAAATGCTTTTAACCTTGTATCGTTTACCTTAAGCATCGACCATTTATACTTTAACACCTTTGAGATAAAAAAAGAGAACTATGCCCACAATAGCAAATTTGGGGAATTTGGAGACTTTGACAAAGATGGTAAGAGTGAATTGTTTTTCTATTTCGATGCAGGGTTTGGATTATACCCCAGGGGTGTATTTAAATTGGAATTCCCTTCCTTAAACATACAAGCTTCTCCCACAGAATACATGTGCATCAGCTCATCAACTTTTAAGGATTTAAATTTTGATGATGTACCAGAAATCTTAGTTCGTTGTGGTTCGCCATCTAACGCAAAAACTTTTAAAAAGTACACCGACAATATGAGTTACATAAGTGTACTAGATTATAATCTAAATTTTATCTTCCAGCCCATTGCTATGCACGACGAATATTCGACAGTTATATGTATTCCTTCACCAAAACAAGACTCACTATTTTATGCGTTATTTTCCAGCCAATCGAGCCATAACAAACCATTTAAAATTATGGCTATCACAAAAAGTGGTGCTATTATAAATCAAAAATCGTGGACTAATAGTTCAAATTCTGGAAGTTTACACTTAGAATTAAAATTGGTAAATAATATCCCTTATGTATTTTTTCGTGATATAGGCAGATTTAAATTAACGCCAAGCTTAGATTTATTACCCAAAAATCTTTCTCTAAACCAAAACAAACCAAATATATATCCTAAGGTTCTGACAGACCTCGATAAGGATAATTGGGACGAATGGATACATTGGGACAATAAGGATGAAATTACAATTTATAATGAAAAAAGAAAAATCGGATTATCCTTTAGTTCGCCTCTTCCGATAATGGCAAATTTTGCCATATACCCGTTTTTTAAAAATCACAAACTGGAAAAATATATGGTAAATACGGGTTCAGGGTATTTCTTTTTCAATTATCAAAAAAATAGAAATTACATCTTTTTATACTTCATTTACGCTTTCATTTTTGGAATAACCGGGGGGCTAATTTTCCTGCTTCTCTTGTTTCAAAAACAAAACATTGATAAAAAATGGAACACCGAAAAACAACTCTCAGAACTTCAGTTTAACGCGGTAAAAAACCAGCTTAATCCTCACTTTATGTTTAACGCTTTAAACTCGGTGGCTTATATGATTAACGAAGGGAAAAAAGAAGAAGCCTATGATTTCCTTTCAATAAACGCGCGAATGATTCAAAGAGTGATGAACGATGCCAAAGAAGTGAAACGTCCTTTAAAAGATGAGATTCAATTTACAAAAGATTATATCAGTATACAAAAACACCGTTTTAAAGAACGATTTAGTGTTGAATTTACAATAAATCCTGAGATCGACCTAAAGTTGGAAGTACCTAAAATGTGTATTCATACTTATGTAGAGAATGCCATTAAACATGGCTTTCGGAATACAAAAACGGGAGGGGTGTTAGCTATAACTGTCAACCCTTATAAAAACAAAGGCGTTTCTATTTCTGTTGTAGATAATGGCATGGGACGCTTAGCGGCATCGGTATATAAAGACTCATCGGGCAATGGGTTAAACATTATGAACGACTTTTATCGTTTATTTGAAAAATACCATGGCTATATAATTTCTTGTCGTGTTGTAGATTTAAGTGAGCCTGTTGGGACTAAGGTTGAACTTCGGATTCAGGTTCAGGAAAAAAGTAGGGCTACCCATTAAAGAGAAGATTCTAGAACGAGTTAAAAATGACGCTATAAATATAAACGACGCTTTAAAGCATGGAAAAGCCGATCTGTCGAATGACAAACCGGCTTTAAATATATTCAAGAAAAAATCTATTCTTCTTTCTTTTCTTCGGCAGTATCTTCTGCTTTTGGTTCTTCCGTTTGAGTCTCTTCTGCTTTCGCTTCCGATTCCTCCACTGGTTCCACATCTTCAACTACTTTAACTTCGTCTGTTGCAACTGGTGCCGCAGCTTCAGCTTTTTTAGCACCACCACGACGCGAACGACGTTTTTTAGGTGCAGCAGCTTCTTCTTTAGCAGCCAACATTGCTTCGTTGTAATCTACCAATTCGATAATACACATTTCGGCATTATCGCCTAAACGGTTACCTGTTTTAAGAATACGTGTATATCCACCAGGGCGGTCAGCAATTTTAACTGCTATTTCTCTGAACAATTCAGAAATAGCATCCTTATCTTGCAAATAGCTAAATACCACCCTACGCGAATGTGTTGAATCAGTTTTCGATTTTGTAATTAACGGTTCAACGTACATACGTAAAGCCTTTGCTTTAGCAAGCGTAGTTGAAATTCTCTTGTGTATAATCAGAGAAATGGCCAAGTTTGCCAACATCGCTTTCCGGTGGGCGGTTTTCCGTCCTAAATGATTAAATTTCTTATTATGTCTCATTACTTCTTACTCCTTGTCTAGTTTATACTTCGAAATATCCATCCCAAAATTCAGACCCATGTTATCCAAGAGGTCATCCAATTCGGTAAGCGATTTCTTGCCAAAATTTCTGAATTTAAGAAGATCGTTTCGGTTGTACGTAACTAAATCGCCCAATGTATCAACATCGGCAGCTTTCAAACAATTCAATGCCCTCACAGACAAATCCATGTCAACCAATTTAGTTTTCAACAGCTGACGCATGTGTAATACTTCTTCGTCGAACTCTTCATTTGCAAATTTTTCATCAGAATCAAGAGTAATCTTTTCATCCGAAAATAACATGAAATGATAAATTAGAATTTTAGCCGCTTCCTTCAGCGCTTCTTTTGGTTGGATTGAACCATCGGTTGTGATGTCTAAAACCAATTTTTCATAATCGGTTTTTTGCTCCACACGATAGTTTTCGACACCATATTTAACCAATTTTATTGGAGTAAAAATTGAATCGATTGGAATAACTCCAAATTCAGCTTCAACCGGTCTGTTCTCAACAGAGGGAACGTAACCACGTCCTTTGTTAATCGTTAATTCAATCTGAAGTTTTACGTCTGGTTCCATTCTACAAATAACCAAATCAGTATTTAAAACCCTGAAACCAGTCATAAATTTGTTAATGTCACCAGCAGTAAATTCATCTTGTCCGGTTATTGAAATCGAAACTTTTTCACTGTCAAAATCATCCACCTCATTTTTGAAACGAATCTGCTTCAGATTAAGGATAATATCAGTTACATCTTCTATAACACCTTTAATCGTAGCAAACTCATGGTCAACGCCTTCAATTTTTACAGTTGTAATCGCATACCCTTCAAGCGATGAAAGTAAGATTCGACGTAGTGCATTACCAACTGTAATACCGTACCCCGGTTCCAACGGACGAAATTCGAATTTTCCGAATTTATCATCGGATTCTAACATTATCACCTTGTCAGGCTTTTGGAATGCTAATATTGCCATAATATTCTAAATAAAATTATTATTTTGAATACAACTCTACGATAAGTTGCTCTTTAATGTTTTCCGGTATTTCTTCGCGTTCCGGACGATTAAGGAATTTACCGGTCATTAAATCACCGTTCCATTCCAACCATTCATAGTGTGTACTCCGATGCGAATGCAATGAGTCCGTAATTTCTTCCAACGATTTAGATTTTTCCCGTACGCCAACAGCGTCGCCAGGTTTAACCGAATACGAAGGAATATTTACAACATTTCCATTTACTGTAATATGTTTGTGAGAAACAAACTGACGAGCTGCTGCCCGTGTTTTCGCTATACCTAAGCGGAAAATAACATTGTCTAATCGCGCTTCGAGCAATTGCAACAATACTTCACCGGTTACTCCTTTAGAAGCCGAAGCTTTTTTAAAGAGCCCACGGAATTGTTTTTCCAAAATACCATAGGTATATTTAGCTTTTTGCTTTTCTTTCAACTGTAGCCCGTATTCCGACTTTTTCCTCCTTTTCGACGTTAAACCGTGCATCCCAGGAGGATAGTTTTTGTGTTCAAATGCTTTATCGGCACCAAAAATTGGTTCACCGAATTTACGTGCTATTTTAGATTTTGGTCCTCTATATCTTGCCATTACCTTTTTCGTTTTAAATAATTATACACGACGTCGTTTAGGAGGTCTGCAACCATTGTGTGGAAGCGGAGTTACATCAACAATTTCAGTAACTTGTATGCCAATTGTGGATAAAGATCTGATTGCCGATTCGCGCCCGTTACCAGGCCCTTTAACGAACACTTTTACTTTACGAAGTCCAAGGTCAAAAGCAGTTTTACCACACTCTTCTGAGGCTACCTGAGCAGCATAAGGAGTGTTCTTTTTCGAACCGCGAAATCCTTTTTTTCCGGCTGACGACCATGAGATTACTTCACCATTCATGTTAGTCAGCGTAATGATGATATTGTTGAAAGAAGAATGAATATGAGCCATTCCATTGGCTTCAACAACCACCGTTCTCTTTCTACTTGATACTGTCTTTTTTGCCATAATTCAAATTCCTTATTTAGTGGCCATTTTCTTATTAGCAACAGTTTTACGCTTCCCTTTACGGGTACGAGCATTATTCTTGGTACTTTGACCACGTACGGGTAAACCAATACGGTGGCGAATACCACGATAACAACCAATATCCATTAGTCGTTTAATGTTCATTTGAACTTCGGAACGCAACTCACCCTCCACTTTGAAGCTATCGTTAATTACTTTACGAACTGCTGCAAACTGATCGTCGTTCCAGTCTTGTACCTTCAGGTCATTCTCTACACCAGCATCTTTTAAAATGCTAACTGCTCTGCTGCGCCCAATACCATAAATGTAGGTCAGGGCCACCTCACCTCTTTTATTATTTGGAATATCAACTCCAACTATACGTGCCATAAATTTTAATTTTTAGGATTAACGTTATCCCTGTCGTTGTTTAAACTTAGGGTTCTTTTTATTAATCACAAATAAACGTCCCTTTCTGCGAACAATTTTGCAGTCGG
>CAYZBC010000309.1:0-6191 GCA_964476535.1 uncultured Maribellus sp. | reverse complement strand
AAAATCAAATATAAGGAGTAAGATAAAATTCTGGGAGAAGAAAGAGAAAATTCCACAATATCAAAAGATATTCTCCAAATTGTCACGAGGCAAAATTCCTCAAGAAAAAGTTCCAATATTATATAGCAGTACAAAAATTAATTTGAATTGTACTGCGCAGGACTGTGTTGACTGGGATGTCATCACTCTCAGAGCTTTTGAAGTTTTGGCTTGCAGGGGATTTTTAATCACTGATAAAGTGCCCATTGCGGAAAAAGCAATGCAAGGATGTATTGTCTTCACAGACGGAGGTGATGATTTGAAGGAAAAGATTGAATATTATCTTTCAAATGAGAAAGAGCGAGAAAAAATCGCTGATAGAGGATACGAATATGTACTAAAAAACGCTACAATTGATTCAAGAATGAATGAACTATTTAATTATTTGAGTCAGATGATATGAAAATTTTATTTGTAAATCCACCGGTGATCAGATATGCAAATAAGAGCCCTGAGAATGATTATCGATTAAAATCTGCATTATTAAAGCTTAAGCTGAAGTATAGAAAAGGGAGCCTCGGCAGGTTATTGGACTTACTAGGCGTTGGAAATGGGATCAGATATGGCGTGAGGGCTGGTTCAAGATGGCCATTTACACTGAATAGCCCGATTAGTCCACTGCATTATCCTTTTATGATGGCATACGCAACTAGTCTCCTGAAGAGAAACGGCTTCGATGTGAATATTATTGATGCGGTTGCAGAACAAGAATATTCTTATGACAAATTTATTGAAGATGTAAAACAAGAATCGGCCGATATAGTTGTTCTTGAATGTTCAACCCCGACTATTGATATTGACCTTTGGATGGCAAGAAGAATCTCTGAATTTACTCAGGTAGCTCTAGCGGGTCCTCACCTTACTATAAACGCGGAGGAAATACAAAAAAACCATCCTTGCATTACTTATTTATTAAAAGGCGAATACATAAAAAGTGCTTTAATTATGGCAAAAACAAGAAAACCTGGAATCTATGAGTCGGATGTTGTTACGGATTTAGATTTGATCCCATTTCCTTTTAGAGATTATAAATTGGCAATTAAATATTTTGATCCTTCAATGCCGACAGAAAGACCACAGCTTCAAATATATGGCGGAAAAGGCTGTCCTTTTAAATGCACATTCTGTATGTGGCCACAAACGATGTACCAAGGCATAGTTTCTCTTAGGAAACCGGAAAAAATTGCTCAAGAAATAAGAGAATGTGTTGAAAAATACGGTTTCAAAAGCATTTTCTTTGATGATGATACGTTTAATTTGGGCACAGAACGCATCAGTAAACTTTGTGACAAACTGGCTAAGATTGGTCTCCCATGGACCATGATGGGTCGGATTGATTGCTCTCCTGACTGGCTTTACGATAAGATGGTTGATTGTGGATGTGTCGGTATGAGATTTGGGATTGAAACATTTAATATTGATATCCTGAAAAAGGTGGATAAGGGGATCGAGAGAGTTGACTTCAAGCAGACCTTACAATACCTCTCAGAAAAATATCCGAGCCTTATGATTCATCTAACCATGATGAAGGATCTTCCAGACCAGACGGAGGAAATCCATTATAGGGATATGGAACTATTGAAAGAGCTTGGATATAGCACACACAATGTTTACCGTAGCTATCAATTGGCATCCTGTGTTCCTTTTCCAGGGACGAAAATGTACAATGATATCCTCAAGGAAAAAGGAAAAGAATTCCTTGAGGATTACAGACTCTATGACGGAGGTCATGATACTATCATGCAAGAGGTAAATAATGGCAATACAAAAAAATAAAGTGATTTTAATTGTAGGGGCATCAGGGTTTTTGGGAAAATCCTTGCATAATCATTTAAACGCAACAATGGGTAATCAATATGAAATTATTGGTACATTTTTTTCAAGCAATAACCCCAATACTTTATATCAACTAGATATCACAAATTTTAAAGAGGTTGAGAAATACCTCTTAACGTATAAACCAGATTATCTTATTCTAACCGCAGGGACAAAGAATGTTCAATTATGTGAAGAAAATTATGAATATGCATATACCTTAAATACAAAACCTGTTGAAACCTTTATTCAAATCATCGAAAAACATAAAATGCCGACGAAATTTATTTTTTTATCAACAGATTATGTTTTTGATGGGGAAAAAGGATTCTATAAGGATACTAACACTCCAAATCCTCAAACAAATTACGGTAAATCAAAATATTTATCTGAAAATTTGCTTTTAGAATCAATAATTGATTTTAAAATTATCAGAAGCGCCGCTGTGATTGGGAAGAGTGGTAAATTTTTCGATTGGTTAATGAACGAAATTAAAAATAACAAGGAGGTAGCTATTTTTAATAATGTTTTCTTCTCCCCAACACCTATCGGACTATTAAATGAAATGACATTGAAACTTCTTTTGGATTACGAAAAGATTGAGAGTAAAATTATACATATTGCGGGCGAGAAGCGACTTAGCAGGTATGAATTTGCACTGTTGTTACATGATTTATTAGAATGTAAAAAGGCAGAGATCATTCCTGAAACAATTGATATTTCAAGTGCTATTTTTCAGAAAGATTTGTCTTTAGTGCAATCTGATTTTGTGAAGGCGAACCAACTAAAAAGCTTTGAAGAATATATCAAGACGGAGGTTATAAATGATTGAAATCATTAAGAGGTATTTTCAATATAGTGATGATAGGGGTTCATTAGAGGGGCTTATCAATTTTGGAGAATGGAAAGAAATTAATTTAATAAAATCTTCTTTCGACTCGGTGCATGGAAATCATTATCACAAACATACCACGGAAGTGTTCATAATATTGGACGGAGAAATAAGAGTTGTCACACAAAAAGTGCAAAATGGAAAATTGGTAGGTAATGCTGTTGAAGAAAATATTAAATCAGGTGATGTTTTTTTGATAGAACCTTTTATAAATCATATTTTTTTTGTTAAGAAAGATTCGAGGTGGATTAATGTCTTATCAGAGGCCATTAAAAAGACACATCCGGATATCCATAGGATTGGGGTAAAGGATTGAATTTGTAAAACAAATTATTATGCCCTCTCTATCAAAAGAGGATAAAAATATATGCAAAAAATGACTCCAATAGCATTATTCACATATAACCGTCCACAGAATTTACAAAGAATCCTAAATTGTTTAAAAAATAACAAAATTTATCTTTTGTATATTTTTTCGGATGGGAATAAAAACGAATCGGATAAAGAAAAAGTAGAAGAGGTTCGAAAAATACTTGATCAAATTGATTGGGTTAAAATGAAGAAATTCTATCAAGAAAAAAATATTGGGCTAAGTGAGTCAGTAATCTTTGGAGTTAATAAGGTATTTGAAAAGCACGATACAATTATATGCGTAGAAGATGATGTCTGTATCGCAAATGGATTCTATAAGTATATGAAGGTTTGTTTAGGAAAATATCGGGACAATCCCAAAATAGCGGGTGTTACCGGATTAAGGTATCCAATTAAAGAAAAGTGTTTTAAAGATTACAACTACGATATATTCTTTTATCCACGCTTTTCTTCCTGGGGATGGGGGACATGGAAAAAAGTTTGGCAAAAAAATATCTTTAATACAGAATTATTATTGAAGAAAACAGAGAAAGTAAAAGATGAAATTATCGAATCTGGCGTAGATATGGTAGGAATGTATAATTCTTTAAAAACGGGTAAGTTAAGTGGTGGCTGGGATGTTTATTGTAGCCTAAATATGGTAGTTAATAATCAATATTTTATATATCCAACCATGAATATGATAGAAAATACTGGAATGACGAAGGGAACTCATGCTAGTTCAGGAAAGCCGGGATATGAATTAAAATGGTCTGAACATATTAGTCCCAATAACATAAGATTTTCAGAGCAAATCGTATTAAATAAGGAAATCAAAAAAGGCATGGATGATTTTTTTAGTAATCTTGTTAATAAAAATATTATAACCAGATCGAAAAGTTACTTAAGATTTTTGCTTAACAAGTTTCGTAGGATCAAACATGAAATATTTAATAATAAATCAAAGCCATCAGATTATTCTACTTGTGATAATCCACAAAAAGTGCCCTGCCAGATGGCAGCCTATAATTTAGCTTTGAATAAATATTTAAAGGAAGATGATAGCTGCTTAGATGTTGGATTCGGTCAAGGATATGGTCTAAAAATTTTATCCAAAAAAACCAAAAAGTTGTCTGGGGTAGAGGTTGATAAAAGAGCAGTAAAAAGAGCGCTCAAAATATTCAAATCACAAAATATTAATATTTTGCATTATGACGGATACAATATCCCATTTAGGGATAACACATTTGATTTGGTAACCTGCATTGATGTAATTGAACATGTAGAAGATTACGACAAACTGCTTAAAGAAATGCTTCGGGTTTCCAAAAAAGGCGTCTTTCTCAGCACACCCAATCGACGACCAGAATACACGAACCCTGATGACACTCCAAAAAATCGCTGGCATTTGAGGGAATGGAGTTTTTATGAGTTCGATAAAATTGCTCGGATGCATGGAAAAGTTGATTGGAATTTTTTTAATGGGCCGTGGGAGGGGCCATTCACTTGTTCTAACACTGTACAAAAGAATACTTTGACACTTTCGCCGTTTATATACAAACAGAAAGAGTTGCTTTAATTGTTCAGGATGATGTTTATTAAAAAACAATATTTACTTAAGTTTCAAATGAGATGTGAAGGCAAATAATTGTGTTAAAAAAATGGCTCAGGAAATGTAAGCTAATTGTTAGTCTGCATAACGTGATATGTAAGTATATATTTACACAAGGTAAGAGCATGAAGATGATAGATAATATCTATAATAATAAAAACCTACCGGTAAAAGGACATGCATTATTAGCATATCTTACTCGTCCTTTTTTTATGAATAAAAATAATCCTGCGTTCAGATCACACACCAATATACAACGCAGTTTAATGATTGTTAAGGTTTTAAATGAACTTGGTTATGTTGTTGACGTAGTTGACTGGGATAATTTGGATTTCGTTCCTGAAAAAAAATATGATCTGTTTATTGGCCATGGCGGGAAAAATTTTGAAAGTATTTATAAGCATTTGAATAAAGATGCAATAGTTATATATTTTTCTACAGGAAGTTATTGGAAATTCCATAATACTCAAGAAGAACGGCGATTTGATGACTTAAAACTTAGACGGGGTGTAACTTTGCCGTATGACCGATACATAAATGAATCAGAAGAATTCGCCAACTCGGTAGCAGATGGAATAATCTGCTTGGGGAATCATCATATATGCGAAACATATTCGAAGTTTCCTCTGGTTCTTAATCTGAATAATGCATCATATTCCGATGACCATTACAATAAAGTTACGAAAAATTTTGAAAAGAATAGAAAAAACTTTCTCTTTTTTAGTGGATGGGGAAATGTCCACAAAGGTCTTGACCTTTTATTGGAAGTGTTTTCAAAGTCCGATAAAAATTTATATATATGCACTCACTTGGATTCAGAGTTCAAAAAATTTTACAAGCATGAACTTAGAGATTATCCAAACATTCACTACGTTGGTTTTATTCAAATGCGCTCCAAAAAATTTTACAATTTAATGGACAAATGCAACTATGTCATTTTCCCATCGTGTAGCGAAGGAAGTCCAGGCTCAGTAGTCGCTTGCTTGCAATATGGGCTGATCCCGATTGTTAGTAAAGAATCAAATCTTGATGTAGATAATTACGGCATTTTACTTAAGGAGTGTTCTATAAAAGATATTACCAAAGTTATAAATGACGTATCTAACAAACCGATTGATTGGATTAGAGAAAAATCACTATTGGCAAGGAAAGCGGCTATTACAGATTATTCAGAAGAAACTTTCTTAAATAATTTGAAGAACCATATTAAACATATCATCGAAAAAGCAAGTGCGAAATAAATATTTTGGAAGAAAATGTTATGCAAACTAAAAAGGCAGCATTCATAGACCATTCTTTTCATAAGAAAACCAAGGCAACACAGTTCCTAATTGAATTATTATCAAAAGAATATGATATAGAAATGATTTGGGATGAATCATGGAATGCAGGGAGTAGAGTAAGCGTAGAATATCTTAATAGAGAAAAATTCCATACAATCTTTTTTTTTCAACGACTCCCATCATTAAGTTATTTAAAAAA
>CAYZBC010000308.1:0-6218 GCA_964476535.1 uncultured Maribellus sp. | reverse complement strand
GCTGGATTTAAGAAAAATCAATTACAAATCTTCATCATTCGCCACGCTCAAAATTCCCAAATAAAGCAATCTTGCTGCATCTTCCATAATTTCAGGAGTTAGCACATTTGTTTTGTCTAATGGATGGTGATAATAAACCGGATGAACTGAATTTTGTGTGTATAAACTAAAAATTTTAATTCCTGCATTTTTAAAGTTAGAAGCATCGGAACGCGGACGGCCATAATTTTTACGGGCTTCCGAAGCAACCATCGTACGATGTAAAAAATTAGTATTAGTTTCATCGAAATGTTTATATAATTCAGGATAACTTTTACCTGAATCAATGAAAAATCCGGTACCATTTCCAACCATATCAAGGTTAATCATCATTGTTGTTTTATCAATTGGAAACAAAGGATTTTCAGTATAAAATTTACTGCCGTATAATCCACACTCTTCACCACCAATTAAAATAAAAAGCACTGAACGTAAGGGTTTAATTTCGGAAGAAACCATTGCTTTTGCCGCTCCTAAAATATCGGCAACACCCGAAGCATTATCAAGCGCGCCGGGGAAAAGTACATCTCCCATTTGTCCTTGTCCGTCTAAATGTCCACCTACAATAATCACTTCATTTTTTAAAACCGGATCAGAACCTTCAATTAATCCAACTACATTGCACGATTTGGCATCGGGGAAATATTTTGTTTTGGCTGAAATTGTAATTTTTTGATTTTCAGGCAAGGCAAATGAAGGAGTTTTCATTTCAGCCAATTCATTTTTTACTTCTTTATAATTTTTGCCAGCATCATAAAAAATTTGTTTTACAATTTCATTGCTCACATGGGCATAAATGAAATTATCAAGATGAACCGTATTGGGATTGGCAATTTTACTCGCATAAATCATTCCTGCTGCTCCATGTTTTACTGCATTTCTGAATTTGTAACGATGGTAGGCGTAAGGAGTCCATTTGCCAAGTGTAGAGTCATTTTTAGTATAAGGAGTTCCCGATTCTAAAATAATAATTTTCCCTTTTACATTAATATTTTGATAATCGTCGTAATCCAACTCGGGAGCAGAAATTCCGTAGCCAACATAAACCAATTCTGCGGTAACAGTTCCGGACGCTGAATTTGATCCGGGTAAATAATCATCGGGAAAACTGTAACTAATTTCCTTTTTTTTCTGCGATGAATAAACCAATTTCCCTGTAGAATAAACTTCGGAGAATTCGTTAGGAAAATATTGAAAATAGCTGCCATTGTTTGCGGGTTGAACTCCCCATTCGGCAAATTTGTCGGCACACCATTTTGCCACATTTAAATATTCAGGCGAACCGGAAAGTCGGCCTTTGTATTTTTCAGAACTTAATTCTTCTGCATATTCTAAAATTTCGTGACTTGATATGGAATGAAACGATTCAAGAATTTTATCGGAGTTATTGTTTTGAGAAAATCCGGCTAGGGTGAAAAATGCAAATGCTGTTAAATTGACAAAAGTTTTAAAAATCATTTTGAATTTTTTTATTTGGGCGTTAAATGTATAAAAAATTGGGTGCGAAAGAGTAAAAAATCATTTCAAAAAAATAGCAATAAAAATTTTGGAGAGCCTGATACAATAGTTAAATTGGCACGTGTAATAATAAAAATTAATTAGCAATGAATTTATTTAATAAAGCATTAATTGGATCGTTTTTACTGGCAAATGCATTTGCTTGCAATCCAGAAAAATCTCAATCGGAAAAACCGAATGTAATAATTATATATACCGACGATCAGGGTGCAATTGATTTGAATTGTTATGGTGCAACCGATTTGGTTACGCCTAACATGGACAAAATTGTTAACAGCGGTGTAAAATTTACTCAGTTTTACGGAGCACCGATTTGTTCTCCATCACGGGCCGGCTTAATGACAGGAAAAACACCACAACGCGCGGGAGTTGCGGGAAATGTGAGTCCAACAAATCCTAACAGTGGGATGCCCGGCAGTCAATATACGATGGCTGAAATGTTTAAAGATGCGGGTTATAGAACTGCCCACATAGGGAAATGGCATTTGGGGCATCCAACAGAAAAGCAACCAAATGCACAGGGTTTCGATTATTCGTTTGGTCATTTGGTGGGATGCATCGATAATTTTTCTCATTATTATTATTGGAATGGCCCAAACCGACACGATTTGTATAGAAATGGGGAAGAGGTATTCTATCCCGGCCAATATTTTCCTGATTTGATGGTAAAAGAAGCTTCGGCCTTTATAGATAAAAACAAGGAAAATCCATTTTTTATTTATTTTGCGTTAAACACTCCGCACTACCCGTACCAGGGAACTCCGGAGTGGTTGAAATATTATCGGGACAAAGGAGTTGAATATCCACGCGATTTGTATGCTGCATTTCTTTCTACAATGGATGACAAAATTGGAGAGTTATTAAAGAAAGTTGACGAGTTGGGATTAAGCGAAAATACAATTATTGTGTTTCAATCAGATAATGGATATTCAACCGAAGAACGTGCTCATTTTGGAGGTGGAAATGCAGGTGTTTTCCGAGGCTCTAAATTTAGTTTGTTTGAAGGTGGAATTCGAGTTCCCGCAGCGATTAAGTGGCCTGCAAAAATTAAAGCGGGTGAAGTAAGAAATCAAGTTTCAGTAAACGCAGACTGGATGCCAACGCTGGCAGATTTGTGTGGAATTCATTTGGATACCAACGATTTAGATGGAAAAAGTTTAGTTTCTGTAATTAATAATAATGGTCAAAAATCTCAACACGAAAAATTTTGCTGGAAAAGTGGAAAATCTTGGGCAGCACGAAATGGTGAATGGAAATTGCTAGGTAATCCTGCTGTTCGTGATTTTGAATTTGAATCCAAAGATTCGCTTTTTTTAGTGAATTTGAAAAACGACCCAAGGGAAATGTATAATCTGGCTATAGAATATCCTGAAAAAGTAAAAGAGTTGAATGTTCAGTTCGAAAATTGGCTGGAAAGGAATCGTTGAAACTCTTATTTTAATGTTTTACACAGTTTTAATATTTAATTAAATAATTCCTCGTGGCTCTGCCACGGGGATAATCAACTTTAAGAATTTTCTTTATTATTATTTCTGAATACAATAATTGAAAAACCTTTTGATTAATTGGAAAGTTTTTTTCATCCACCAACTTCAGCTTCAATTCCAAATTGTTTGAAAATGTTAATAGCTTGGTTTTGCTCTTTTTCTGAGGGTTCTTCCAATTTAAGTTTATCGTAATTAGAACCCATTTTAATGTATTTATTTGCAGCAAAATTGTGATAGGGCAAAAGGTTTACTTTGGGATTTTCTAAAGGAAGTTCAGTAATAAATTTTGCCATTTCTGAAAGCTCTATTTTATCAGAATTTACATTTTTAATTAAGGGAATTCGGATATTGATGTTTGATTTATTTTCCGCTAAAATCTTCAAGTTTTTAAGAATAAGATTGTTGCCAACGCCTGTCCATTTTTTATGTTTTTTTGAATCCATCATTTTTAAATCGTAAAGAAAAAGATCGGTGTGCTGGGCTACTTCTAATACAATTTCGGTGTCTGCAAAACCGCAGGTGTCAACGGTTCGGTGAATATTCTTTTCACCGCAGGCTTTTAATAATTGGATTAAAAAATCTGGAAACATTAATGGTTCACCTCCAGAGATGGTTACGCCGCCTCCCGATTGATCAATGTGAACCCGTTCGCGTTCAATTATTCTCATCAGTTCATCTATATCATACATTTTGCCTGACATTTCGATTGCTTTTGTGGGACAGGCATCAGCACATAAACCGCACAAATTGCAGATTTCGTAATCGGTAACAATTCCGTTGGGAGTTAATGTTAGTGAATCGTTTGGGCAAATTTGAATACAATCTTGTGCGCCGATACATTTCGAAGCAGTGTAAAGTTTTTGAACTTCCGGAGATTGACTTTCCGGATTGTGACACCATTTACACGAAAGTGGGCAACCCTTTAAAAAAATGGTAATCCGAATTCCCGGACCATCGTTAATGGCGTAGCGTTTTATGTCGAAAATAAGTGCTTGTTTCATTTTATTCCTGTCATTTAGAATCTGTAGAACGAAGTGATAATTCTGTTGAATTCAAGGGATTTCTCCTTGCAGTCGAAATGACAATCTAAAAATTTTCATTTTCTGTTCGGTCGATTACCTCTTGTTGAAGGTCTGTATTCATATTGTTGAAATAGTCGCTGTAACCGGCCATTCGAACCAGTAAATCTTTGTAATCTTCGGGGCAGTTTTGTGCTGCCAGAAGTGTTGCAGTATCAACAATATTAAACTGAATGTGGTGACCGCCCAATGTAAAATAACTACGAATTAGATGTCCTAGTTTTTCCACATCTTTTTCGCGTTTTACAAGGCTCGGAACAAAACGTAGGTTAAGTAGTGTACCACCCGATTTTGTTTGATCGAGTTTTCCCAGCGAACGAATAACATTGGTAGGTCCTTGCGTATCGCAGCCATGCGATGGTGAAGTTCCGTCGGAAATCGATTTTCCTGAAAAACGACCGTTTGGCATCGCTCCCAAAACTTTTCCAAAATAAACATGGCAAGTTGTAGAAAGCATATTCAGGTAAAATTGTCCTCCTTTTGTATTTGGTAGGCCGTCGATGGAAGCAAATAAATCGTTGTAAACACGTATCGCAATTGAATCGGCATATTCGTCATCGTTACCAAAAAACGGGGTGCGGTTTACTATTCGTTGGCGAAGTGGTTCTTCGCCGTTAAAGTTTTTAGAAATTGCATTCAACAGAGAATTCATGCTGAAATTGCCCTCTTCAAAAACGTGCTTTTTTATTGCAGAAAGACTGTCTGTAACTGTTCCTAAACCAGTACATTGAATATAATTAGTGTTGTAACGAGGACCGCCGTTGTAATAATCTTTTCCTTTTGAAATGCAATCTTCGATAACCAAAGACAGAAAAGGTGCCGGGGCATATTTGGCAAACATCTGGTCGATGTAGTTACTTACCTTTATTTTTTGGTCAACAATAAAATGTAGTTGTTTCAAAAATGCTTCGTATAACTCTTCAAAACTTTTAAAATTTAGCGGGTCGCCTGTTTCAATTCCGGCAACTTTGCTGGTAAGAGGATCGATTCCATTGTTCAATGTAATTTCCAATACTTTTGGAACATTGAGGTATCCTGTCAGTAAATAAGCTTCTTTTCCAAAAGCACCCACCTCAATACAACCACTGCAACCACCTTCTCGGGCATCTTGCAACGATTTTCCCTGGCGTAACATTTCCTGAATATAAACATCAGAATTAAAAACTGATGGGTAACCGTGACCTTGTCGAATAACTTTTACTGCAGTAGTCAAAAATTTGTCGGGAGTTTTGGTGCTGAGGTGAACGGAATTGCCCGGTTGAAGAATGTGTAACTCTTCAATTACTTCCAACATAATGTATGAAATTTCGCTCACACCATCGGAACCATCTGATTTTAAACCTCCAATATTAATGTTAGTAAAATCGTTAAAAGTTCCACTTTCGCGGGCCGTGATTCCTACTTTTGGCGGGGCGGGGTGGTTGTTTACTTTTATCCAAAAACAACTGATTAATTCTTTGGCTTCATCGCGGGTAATTGTCCCGTTCTTAATTTCCTTTTCATAAAAAGGACTTAAATGCTGGTCGAAATGTCCTGGGTTCATGGCGTCCCATCCATTCAATTCGGTAATTGTTCCGAGATGCACAAACCAATACATTTGAATTGCCTCCCAAAGATTTCGCGGTGCATTTGCCGGCACCCAACGACAAATTTCTGCAATATTTTTTAATTCATTTATTCGTTCAGGATTTGTTTCATCGGCAGCTATTTTATCAGCTAAATCGGCGTGGCGTTCGGCAAAAATAATTGCGGTATTGCACGAAATATTCATCGCATTTAACTCCTCAAGTTTTCCGGTTGCTTCCGGGTCATTTAAGAAATCCAATCGTTGAATGTGTTCATTAATTTCCTTTTTGAAATCAAGCATTCCTTTTTGGTAGATTTTTCCATCAAGAG
The DNA here is from genome assembly GCA_964476535.1 of uncultured Maribellus sp. Lineage (GTDB taxonomy): Bacteria > Bacteroidota > Bacteroidia > Bacteroidales > Prolixibacteraceae > Draconibacterium. Next base: position 199 of record CAYZBC010000308.1, on the reverse strand, counting down.
CAGTGTGTCCTGGTGCGCGTTGTTCCATAAATTCAGTAAATACTCCTGCTTCGTAAGCCGCTTTCCATTCTTTGGGAACGTGGCTGAAAATACGTTCTCGCATTGTTCGCCCTTTCCAATATGGAATTACTTCTTTTTCATAAGTATCAATATCTTCCTGCTGAATGGTGTATCGTTGTTGATCGCGTGTATTTAGCAC
>CAYZBC010000307.1:0-6222 GCA_964476535.1 uncultured Maribellus sp. | reverse complement strand
TTTTTACAATAAATTTAATCCATCTTTTAAAAACTACTTTTCAGAGTAGGGTCAAGTTTGTCATTTCGTTTTATTGTCAGACCTGAAATTTTATTTAAGTTCAAATGCAGTATCCCCAAAATATATTACTTTCATCCCCAGTAATCCTTCTATACGGAGTAAATAAAATTTTAATAGCATAATTTAAGTTATAAGCATGGGGTACGGAATAGGTAATTCAAAATGCTGGCATGTGATTTACACTCATTCAAGAGCCGAAAAAAAAGTTTGTCAAGAATTGACAGAGAATAATATTGAGTGTTTTCTTCCCCTTCAAAAAATGCTTAGGAAGTGGAAGGATCGTAAAAAATGGGTAGAAATGCCACTTTTCCCGGGATATTGTTTTGTTTATATTACAAGAAAAGAATACGATAAAGTTTTACAAACCAATAAGGTAGTTGCCTATATTACTTTCGAAGGAAAAGCTGCAGTTGTTTCTAATCAGCAAATAGAGGAATTAAAGCAGCTTGTGCAACAATCTGAATTTGAGTATCAGGTTTCTACTGAAAATTTCAGAGAAGGTAAAAAAGTAGAAATAATTGAAGGCCCTTTACTAGGGTTAAAAGGTGAGTTGGTCCGAAGTTCAGGGAAAAATAAATTTATCATACGTCTTCACCAGTTAAACAATATACTTACTGTTGAGATTCCGACTTCTTGTTTAACATACTATACATAGATTAATAAAAGAAAACGTAACTAGCTAAATGGCTTTTATTTCTTGTGTTTATGCATGAGTTTCCATTTTTTACTGGCTTTATTGCCATAACCATAACCATAACCATGCTGGTTATTTTTTATGCCATTTACAACAATACCTACACCTTTAAGGTTGTGTTTTTCAACTTCGGCTAGCGCCATTTTTAAACCCTGTTTATGGGTAAATTTGTGGCGAACTATAAAAACATTCGCATCGATAGTATCATTTAACTCGAACAAGTCGGCAACATAACCAATAGGTGGAGTATCTATCACAACCACATCATATAATAAGCGTAGTTCTTTAATAAGTTTCCAAAGGTTCTTGTCCGAAAGCATCTCTGCAGGGTTAGGAGGAATGGAACCCGCTGGTATTAATTTCAGGTTGGGGTGTTTGGTATCTACTGTAATCTCGGTAATACTGGCTTCACCAATAATGTAATTTACTATGCCTAAATCTGTTTTTAGATTAAACTCTTCAATCATTTTCGAATTTCGTAAATCGAGATCGAGTAATACCACCGACTTATGGGTCAAAGCAAAAATAGACGCAATATTTATGGCGTTGTACGATTTTCCTTCTTTCGGAAAGGTAGAGCTCACGGCAATTACTGGCTTTTCCATTCCTTTGGTCATCAGGTTTAACTTAGCGCGAATAACCTGGTAAGGTTCACTCGCCTGCGAGTTAGGTTTGTCAAGCACTACCGTACGACTCTTGTAGTCCTTTTGATTGTTAAAAAAGACATGCCCAATAACCGGATATTTGCTAAGCTCTTCAATTTCTTCCTGCGATACGATTCGCGTTCTAAAAAAATCAGACAAAAACATAATAACCACCGGAAATGCCAATCCCAATAAGAGCGCCATGGCATAAATCGTTTTCTTTTTTGTCCCTACCGATCCTACAGAGTAAGCTTCTTCTATTACCTGACTGTCGGGGATGTTCGATGCTTTGGCAATTTGCGCCTCCGACAATTTCTGCAGTAAAAAAGTATAAGTCTCATTATTCAATTTATACTTCCGTTCAATATTTACAAAGTTACGTTCCGTTGCCGGTAAACGACGCGCTTCAGCCTCAAAGGTGCGCATACGTTTTCGGGTGTCGTTAAGAGCCAAATCCGATTGCGAAATAATATTCGTGGTATTCTCAAATAACGAGTTTTTAACACTCTCAATCTGCGCATTTAAACGTATAATAGTAGGGTGTCTCGAGTCTTTACGAATAGAAGTCTGGCTCGACTTCTGCGTAATTAACGCATTCAGCTGTAATATTAAACTGTTGAGCAGCGGATCTTGAATACCCATGGCCGACGGCGCAATAACCGTTTCCAGCTCTCTGTTGTGCTGAATATAATCGCGTAAATAGTTGAAGTATTTATTCTGTGTCTCCAGCGTAACGATTTCCTTGTCCAGTTCGGTCATTTTTTCCAGCATTTGCTGCCCTTGCATCGATAAGTCAACCACCTGGTTTGCGCTTTGAAACACCTCCATTTCATTTTCCGAATTTTCCAGCGACTCCGAAATAGAAGCCAACTGTGTACTTATAAACTGAATGGTACGGTTGGCGTTGTCATTCTTTTTATCCAGGTTATCCACCTGATATACCTCCATTAATTTATTCAGAAAGTGAATCCCTTTTGCCTCTTGCATTTCGCGGAGAGAAATGTCGAGTATCGACGAAAATTCATGGGTAATATCTATTTCCATGGCTGTGTGGTATTTATTTACCAAAGCCTGTGTCGAATGAAAACGAAATTTATAGGTGCTTTCTGCTTCCGGGTCAAAATGCTCATTCAGTAAAATCGTAAATGCAAAGTCGTCGGCTACCAGTTTAGTACCCGCATTAATCGTTTTCGAAAACGAAAACGTAGGCAGTTTTTTAATGGTTGTGCCCGAGCTGTAGTCGTAAACCTCCGCCTGGTTTTCTACCGCACTTGCCGACACTGTAATTTGTCCATTGGCACTTATGCTTACCATAAAATCAACACCCAGTAGTTGGCGGTGGCTTTTGTCCCACTGTACATAAAATGGTGCGGTGTTAAAAAGCTCCGTCTGTACAATTCGTCCGATTTTAAAATAGCTTACCTCAAAGCTCAGCGATTCCAATGTTTTCGTAACTATAGGTGTCGATTTTAACACCACCATCTGGTTGTAAATGTTGGTCATACTTCCTAAACCCCCCAAACCCTGAAATAAATTCGTTTGCGAACCTAACGCACCCATTCCTGCCGAAGAGCCTTTATCGGCTCCTTCAAACAATAGAGCAGATTTTAATTGGTAAACAGGAGTGGTGTAGCGGTTGTATGCATAAGCCAAGCCTCCGGAAATTAGTATAGCTAGTACAAACCAGTACCAGTTGCGTAAACCCCGCGAAATTAATTTCTTTATATCAAGGACTTGTTCTTGTTCCATGGCCGAAACTGCATGCATCATTTGTTCTTGTTGTTCTTTCATCTGTTGATTATCTGGCAATAAGTAATCCAAGTGTAATTAGCGATATTAAAATACTAATGGGCGTTGCATAACCCAGGTTTTTGGCACCATATACTTTCGTGGCGTGTTCTACATATATAATGTCGTGCGGTAATATATAATAGTAAGGCGAGTTAATCACTTCCGGATTAGTCATATCCAGCTCTACAATGTGTTTCCCCTCCGGTAATTCGCGTATTAGTTTTACATTCCTGCGGTTTCCCCAGTCCGTCATGTCGCCGGCAGCGCCCAAAGCTTCAAAAATCGACAATTGGTTTTTTACCATAAGTTTTTGTCCCGGGCTTTTTACCTCTCCCAACACCGTAATGGTACGGTTTACCAGTTTTACAAATACCGAAGCGCCCTCCAGGTAAACATCCACACCGTCTTGTACTTTCTGGCTTAGCTCTGTAGTGGTTAATCCTTCCACGGCTATCTGACCCAGTTGAGGATAGGTGATTTTGCCCTGCTCGTTTACCAAAAAGGTAATCAACTCCATACTGCTAGTATTCGAGCCTGAACTACCCGATGACTGTGTATTCGTAATGTTTAAAAAAGCTGCATTTAGGGGGTCGTCGCTTATTACCTGTATAAATAACTGGTCGTTAGACCGAATGCGGTACTCCTCTTCATTGGGCTGGTTAGGGTACGTTTTCTCCGTTTCAATCTCATTCAAATAAATCAACTCCTTCAACGGAGTGCTGCACGATGTAGCCAGTAACAATACAATGGCCAAATACGGACGATATACTTTAAATGCTATTCTCATTTTATACTGATTTTTATAAACAGTTTATTTGTTTTTCTTCAAAAATAATATTTAATCACAAAAAACTACGCACCATACCTTACTGTACTAATTTTTTAGCTGTTATTGTATTTATTTGTAGCTATTTTTTCGCTAAATCCTCAATGCGAGGCCGAAATAGTGCGACAGTAATACACTGATATACTGCAATATATCTTGTGAACTCAGCAAAATGCTGATATCTCTCTAGGCATTTTGCTTATACTGCCTTCACGATTACTGTTTTTTGCTGAATTTTATAATTGTACCAAATTATTGTTCAGATTATATCTATTTTTGACTTCGACACTGAGCAAAAGTCCATTTCGAATTACAGCCATTTTGAACTTGTAATTGGTGTCGGAATGAAAACTTCGTTTTTTCTAGTCTTTGACAAAAAATGCCAAAAAGAAAACTGTTATCCCGATAATTATCGGGATAACAGTTTTTTAAAACGAGAGTAAGGCAGAAAACGGACTTTATATACAGACATTAATCATGTAACTGAAGGGGCGAAGCTGTATCAAGTCATCAAATTTACCGAGTAATCAGAATTCAATTAATAATGTATTTCACCGAAAAACAGAATTTTACGAGATTTACAACGAAAACATTAAAGGTGTAATACAAAATGAGATGTACAATGCGACATTTTATTTCTCTTATGGTGTTTGGGGCTATTGCGAAGGGTTCTCGGGTTAAAGACTGTATAACTGTCTTTCCCAAAAAACTTTGCTTAGCTCCCCTTAAATACGCCCAAATCTTCTCAAATTATCTACATAGAGCCTGTCCATAAAGTCGGGTGTTTGAGCTAGAAAGTTCGAGATCAAAACGGGTAAAAATTTTAAACCGCAGAATACTAGTGTATTTTGAGTATCTAAAATTTAAGCAACAACGCAGATATCGGAATTTATAGACAAACACTACATCGTTCATAAAAGAGTCAAAATAATTTCTGATAAAAATTAAATATAGTTGTGCATATTATTAATAAAATTCACCTAGTATGATAGAGGCGCTGATAACATCAAAAACAAGGATTAAACTATTGGTGAAATTTTTTTTAAACAGCCAATCTAAAAGTTACTTGCGTAAACTCGTGCGAGAGATTAACGAAGCTCCCAACACCATTCGAGTGGAACTTATGCGGCTTGAAAATGCCGGATTATTGTCTTCGGAACATGTAAAAAACCGGAAATATTTTTTTGCAAACACACAACACCCTTTTTATATCGACATACATAGTTTGGTTTCAAAAAACTTGGGCATCAACCAATTAACAGACCAGCTGTCTAAGCATATAACAGGGCTCGAAGCAGTCTATATTACTGGCGAAATTGCTCTGGGGCACGATTCGAAAATAATAGACATAGTTATGGTAGGGCAAAAACTCAATAATGCTTCTATAAGCAAAATGTTATTAAAAACAGAAAAATATATTACCAGGAAAATCAGACACATTGAACTTACTTCCGAACAGATGGAAGATTATTTTCACGATAAACCTGCAATGCTTATTTGGGAGGAAAATACAAAGGATAATGAAGTTGTTGATTACAAAGCGCATTAAGTATGCCCATCGAAAAGATTACACTGAATAAGAATATCCTCCTTAACAAAGGAGGTGGCCGACGCAGTAGGTCGGAGGATTGACAAAAGGAATCACATGACTCCAAACCCTGAACATTTTTAGGGCGTTACCCTCCGGGTCAGGCTTTCCGCTTGTAGTCCTCGCTGCGCTGTGGGCTACCACTACAATCCCTAACGCACGGTCGCAAAGGGCAGGAGTCAAAACATACAACAATACACTATCAGAACCGGCCTCGTCTGGTAAGCAAGAAAATAGTGTGAAAGAATATAATCTCATACCATACAACAAAACACCTTTAGGACTGGCATCGTCTGGTGAACCAAAAAACAAGAGCCGACAGCGTATAAAAATCCATGCTGTCTGAGTCCGACGTAGGAGGGCGAGTTTCAGGGATTTTAGCTGGCAATCGTAGCTTTTTTGTGTGAAGCAGACGCAGCCTTGACCTTTTTTCGTTAGTTTTTTGTGTTAAGACAAAAAAGTGACTGGAGTTTGAGGCAAAGCCTCAAGGAGAAAACAGAGAAACAGGAAACAGGGTATCAGAACCAAGAACCACAAAACAATATATAATCACAAAACACCTTCAGAACCGGCCTCGGTTGGTGAGCAGTAAAACAAGTGCCGACGACGTAAGAAATCA
>CAYZBC010000306.1:0-6277 GCA_964476535.1 uncultured Maribellus sp. | reverse complement strand
TGAATTAACTGCGCCAGACCGGGACATGGGTTTGATGTTAATGGGAGGATCTGACACAACATTATTCAGATATGCAGTGTCGTACATGAATGGTACTGGATTATTAGTAAAAGATATAGATACATACAAAGACTTTATTGGTCGTGTTTTGGTACAACCAACCAATTGGATGCACATTGGTGGGAGTTTTAAAGCAGGCAAATCTGTTAACCTTGATGATCCTTCATTGGGAGATAATACAACCAAGCGACTTGGAATAGAAGCAGAAGTTGACATTTTTAATTTTCTTGTTCAGGGTGAATATATTTATGGCGAAGATATAGGTGCTTACACTGTAGGAGGTGGATGTGGTGGCGATCCTGAAGTTGTTGTAGGAAGTATTAAGCGACAAGGATTGTGGGTAATGGCATTGTACAAAACTCCATGGAATTTGGAGCCTGTAGTTAAATACGAAAATTTCAACAGCGACATTGATTTAGGAAATAATAATTTGGAACATATTACTACGCTTGGTGTAAATTACTTTTTCAATGAATGGACTCGTCTGCAGGTAAATTATGAATACAAGGCGGAATGGGAAAACGAGATTAAAAACGACGCAATTATGGTTCAATTACAAGTTAGATTCTAATAATTAATTTAAAATTTAAACAAATGAATATTAACAAAATGGTCCTTCTTGGACTCATCCTTTTTATTACATCTGCAATTTCTGCACAAGATGTAATTCATGCAAACGAGCTGGCAAAAATCTCTAAAAGTAAAGATGTTGTGGTTATTTGGGCTGGTGCCGAAGCGGGTTACAAGGTTCATATTACAGGTTCGCTTAGTGTACCTCAAGTTTCGCTTTGCGATACCGAACCAATACGTAACTTAATGAAGTCGCCCGACGAAATGGCTAAAATTTTAGGAACAAAAGGAATTTCGGCCGATAAAACAATTGTGGTTTATGACGAGGGGTCTGCCAAGTATGCCGGACGAATGTACTGGATGCTAAAGTATTTGGGCGCTCCAAATGTAAAAATGCTAAATGGAAACATGGTAGCGTGGAAAGCCTCGCGGAAGCCAATTACTGGTGCTCCAACAAAAGTACCGGCTACAACATTTACGGCAAAAGTTGATGCAAGTATTTTAGCTACAATGGCCGATGTTAATAAAGCTATCGAAAATCCTTCTATGGTACTTGTTGATGCTCGTACTCCTGCAGAATATGCAGGTACAGCGGATACAAAACTTCTCAAAGGTCATATTCCAGGAGCTGTAAATATTGATAATACAACTTTATTGGACAAAAAAGGACTCTTAAAACCGAATGATGCATTGAAATCATTATTCGAATCGAAAGGTGTTACATCCGATAAAACCGTAATTGCATATTGCGAAAGTAGTGTACGTGCCGGAATTATTTATTTGGCTTTAAAAGGATTGGGATATCCAAATGTAAAAGTTTATGACGGAGCATATATAGAGTGGCAAGCTACTGCATCTAACAAGGTAGAGTAGTAACTTTTCACCTGTCCTGAGGGTCCTGGTATTTGTCGGGCGCTCTTTTTAAATTTTATAATAAACAGAGCCACTTTTCATGGAAGAAAAGCAGCTCTGCTTATTGTGGTTTTAATTTCTCCTGTTTTTGAGGAGAATTCAGTAAAATATTAACGTGCATTGAATTTCAATTAAATTCACGAGCTATTTTACGATAAAACTTACATCGTTTATTGAATTTATTTTTAATTCAGGTGAATTTAGAATTGTATTAAAATCATTTATATCAACCGATTTTTTTGCAGCGAAAGCGGCTGGTAGTACAACAATTCTAAAAAATTGATTATCTGTTTCTGCCGACAACCAGTCTTGCGGAGGAATTGTGCCTTCCATAAATACTTGTACGTCGGCAACCGTGTAGTCGAAATTGTATTGAATAATTCCTTCCGGTAAAACAACGGTTTGTGGTAACAGTCGCCAAACATCAAGTCCATCAAGCTGCTCCCAAAGAATGTAAACTAAAACAACATCGGTATCATAAATTTCAAAATCATTGGGAAACTCAAAATACAAATTGTAATCGTTTGACGAAGTAAAATCGCCATCAATTTTAAATATTGAACCAATAAAAGAATCCCCATTCAAACCATCAATTCCATCATATCCGGGAGGGCCCATTGGACCATCGCAGGAAATAATTATCATTGCTGCAAAAATTAATAAAGTTGTGGTAATTTTTTTCATGGCTATAAGTTTTAAGTGTTTTTGTTTTCAAATATACTTGCCAATAAACAAGTATAGTGCCAAACGTTTTTTTATCAGTACTTCATTAAATTTTATTGATAAAGCAGTTTTTATTTCCATGTGGTAGTAAAAAGTAGATGAATGGAAGGAAGAATGGTTTTATTAACTTAATTCCATTGACTACTCTTTTTGATTGTGATACGGTGATTCCAACTTTCTGCCTCGGTACGAAAATCGTTTCGACATAATATTTAGTATTTCATTGGCCGTACTTTCAATGGGCTTGTTGGAAACATTGAGAACAGTAAATTTACCTCGATCGAATGTAAACATGGCATTTCTAATTTCTTCCCGAACTGCACGTTCATCAACATAAGTTTCATCCTGGTGATTGTTCCAACCCAAAAGTCTTTTCTTTCGATGGGTAATTAACTGGCCGGCTCCAATGTGTAAGCCAAATACACGTTGCGGGTCAACCTGAAATAACTCAGCTGGAGGCGGAATCCCATTCACTAGCGGAACGTTAGCTACTTTCCATCCATACATTGCAAGGTAAACACTTAGTGGGGTTTTCCCTGCCCGCGAAACTCCGGTAAGTATTATTTCAGCGTTATTTAAACGTTGGGGGCTCATTCCATCGTCGTGTGAAAGAGTAAATTCAATGGATTCAATTCGGTCGAAGTATTGGTGGTTTAATTCGCGATAAAGTCCAGGATGTTTAAGTGGTTCCACATTCAAATTTTCATCGAGGTAATCAGCCAGAGTTCCCATTAAATCTACTACACGCACTCCAAATTCAGCGCAAACACGGTTTATCATTTTTCGCAAATCAGGATTAACCATGGTGTGAGCAATTAAACCACCATCGGTTTTAGCTTTCATAATAGTATCAAAAATCTGATCTTCCTTGTCTATTTGTGAAACAAGAATTACCGGAATATCATTGTCAGGATATTGAATTAGCAGCGATTGCACCAAATTATTCCCGGCAATTCCGCGCCCACCGGAAACGATATAAATTGGCGGAGGTAATATACTTTTTTGAATGTTCATTCTAACTTTTTTAAAGTAGAACAAAAAAAGAGCCTGCTGGTTTTGGCAAACTCTATTTTTAGAGATTAATTTTGAAGCAAAATTTTATTTGGGAAGATGTTTTATCTTAAAACTAGTAGCTTTTTGAACTTCGTTCCAACTAAATGGATCTGCGTGGTATTGATAAATTACGTAATTTTTAAAAAAGATGTGTAAAATTACAGATTGAAATTCAAATATTTATATATTTAGTCCGCTAAAATCAAAATCAAAATTACAATTATGAAAAAATTGATTATTCTTTTTCTTTTGGGAATGTATGCTATTGCTGGTATGGCGCAGGAAGCTGACAAGATTGTTGGCATTTGGTGGAACGATGAAAAAACCTCAAAAATAGAGGTTGAAAAGGTAGATGGGAAATACATTGGAACTATTGTTTATATGATTCCGGAAAAATATGAAAATGGAGAACCTCCAAAAGACGATGAAAATCCGGATGAATCGTTACGCAATCGTTCGGTTGTTGGATTGCAAATTTTAGAAGGATTTGAGCACAATGCCAAAGATAAAGAGTGGAAAGACGGTACTATTTACGATCCAAAATCAGGAAAAACCTACGATTGTTATGCCTGGATGGAAAGCGATGATTTGTTAAAACTAAAAGGTTTTGTCGCTGGAATTCGTTGGATGGGGAAAAGCTCGGAGTGGTATCGAACAACATTATAAAAGCCCTCATGCGTATTTATTAATTTATTACGAAATTTTCATCACGAAATTTTCGTAATAAATTACCCCGAAACCAGAACATCAAAACCTACATTTTTCACACGGTTGGCAATGGAATTTAATTCCTCAAGAGGAATTTTTTCTAATGTGTTAATTGGAGTATCTCTTGCAATGGTATAAATCATTACCTGCAAAGGATTAATTGTTTTCAGTAATTCTATCCACGCTGAAACTTCTTTTTCAGTAGTATTGTCGATTATGCTTCCCTTAAAACTTCCACGCACAAACATGGTTTGAATGATTACTTTTCCGTTAAAAGATTTTAACTGATTGATTACTTTATCCAAATTAAAATTACCAGTTGGACAATCCATTAATCGAATCGTATCTTCAAAGGCGGAGTCGAGTTTTTGAATGTTATCTTTAATTTTTAGCAGCGCGTTAAAAACTGGTTTTTTGTGTAACATTGTTGCATTCGATAAAACTGCGATTCGAGCTTTTGGTGTTAGTTTATTGCGCAATTTAATGGTATCGTCAATAATTTCGGCAAACTCGGGATGAAGCGTGGGTTCGCCATTTCCGGCAAAAGTTATTACATCAGGCGGTTGATTTTCGGCTGCCATTTTCGCTAATGTCTTTTCTAGTTTTTCGTGAACTTCAATTCTTTTGGGGAGAATAGCTTTCTCTTCATATTTTTTTGGAGTCCAACCACATTCGCAATAAATACAGTCGAATGAACACACTTTTACATTAGTGGGCAACAGGTTAATTCCCAATGAAACACCCAGCCTGCGGCTTTTAACCGGACCAAAAATAATTTTATCGAATAAGAAAGTTGCCATACTAAATTTTGAGTTATTAAAATGAGAAGTTGAAACTACACCAGCCGTTGAACTCTACTTTCTTTTGTTAGTTTCATGTTTTTAAAATCGATACTCGTAACTAAATTGATACCTGGTTTTTTGCCCGATTCAAAAGTTCCAAAACTGTGCTCAATTCCCAATGCTTTTGCTCCATTTAAAGTTGCCCAAATCATCAATTCTTCCAGCTCAATTTCAGGAAAATTTTGTTGAAGTGTAATTATTTCTGACAAAATGGATGAATTATGGTTAGATGCAAGACTGTCTGTTCCGATGCAAATATTTAACTTTTCATCCTGAAATAGAGAAACTGGTGGAAGCTGATTTTCTATATAAAGATTTGAATTTGGGCAAAGTGTAAAAAAGGTATTTTCAAGGGAACGTTTTTCTTTTAATTCATTCAAATCTGCCTTCTCTGTAAATGTATTATGAACCAAAAGAAGTTGGTTTTCCGATGGTAAATAGTTTAAAACAGATGAAAGTGAACTTTTTCCAGTTGGCAGCCAGTGAGAAATATCTATTCCCAAATTGTGTTGAAGATGGTGAGCAATTGGACCGGTGCCATCTTTGTAAAATTGTGTTTCACCTTTACTTTCCTGATTGTGAATGGTTAAAATGCTCTTTTCAGTAAAAGCATTTTCTTTTATTCTGTTGAAAAGCTCTGCAGAAACTGAATAGGGGGAATGTGGAACAATTGAAACAGTTAAATTATTATCCTGAAATTCTGAAGAAACAAATTGTGCATATTCGAATGCTTTTTCTGCACGCGACGGATGGAATCCAAACGATTCAACAAAAGTGTGGTAAAATATCTTGCTTTTTATTTTTGTGTCGAGAGTTCGTGTTGAATTTGAAATATCTCCAACCGCAGCGGTGCCAGCAGCCCACATTTTCCGGTCGGTAATTTGCATGGCTTTTTCAATATTCTCGGTTTCATCGTTTCTTAGCGTGTTTATTTTTCCGATAAAACTACCTATTCCGGTGTTTTCTTCAATTTTGCCTTTTAAGTGCGAAAGCTCGAGATGGCAATGTGCATTAACAAATCCGGGAATCAAAATACCGTTGTAAAATTCCAGACCGGCCTCTTCTTTCAGCACTCCATTATTATCGATTATTTCAATTATGCTTCCATCCGATTCGCAAATAACAATACCGTTTTTTATGGGTGGCCGGTTAGATGGAAAAACATATGTTGCGGCAATTTTTCTCACGATAATTTATTTCTCAACCTCAAACTCGAGCAGTTCGTTTTTTCTTCCGGAATACTCTTGCTCAATTTCGCTGAGTTTATTCATTACTTTGCGATACATCCTTTCAAATTGTCTGGGTGTACTTACATAAAAAGCAAACGATTTTTCAAAAAGAGAATCTTGAACCTCGTATTTATCTAAAACAGAATAGTAGAAATCGGCAGAGGTACTTTTAAGCATTGT
>CAYZBC010000305.1:0-6311 GCA_964476535.1 uncultured Maribellus sp. | reverse complement strand
ATGGGTAATTCCCATAAAACCAAATCCAATAACTGCTACTTTTTTCATTTTCAAAATTCTTTAAATTCTACTTTTGTTATTTTTCCATCACTCCCAGAAATGAAACCAACCTGCTTTCCTGGAACAGTTCGAAATGTGTAATATCCATTTTCAAGTACAAAGTTCCATATTTTATCATCGTCAACAGACAAATCACAACCAGTTTTTAAAATTACTATAAAAAAACTTCTTTATAGTTTGAAACAAACTATACACAGGCACAATAAACAATTGAAGTGGTTAAAAAACAGTGTGAATTTATACTATATTATAATGATAATAGGAACTATAATTCTTAAGCGGTTTTAAAATCCTAATCCTTAGAATAAATCCATTTCAAAGAGGGATTAATTGTATTCCATCTAAATTATCTTCCTGGTTGTGCATAATAATAATAATAATTCCTTCTTTTATTCCGGGTTCCCCAAGTGCATTTTTAATTCCATTGATTTCTCTGTCATTGATTTTCCTAGCACATCCGATTTCATCCTTTTTTTGCAGGATATAGTAATGAGGCCACTCCGAAAAGTCAAAAAGTACGTCATTGCGAGGCACGAAGCAATCTTATACCATTGATAGTAAATATGTTGAGATTGCTTCCCGCTTCGTTTCTCGCGGTCGCAATGACGAAAAATCACTTTTCGGAGCAGGCTCTGAATTACAATTGCAACTTTCCAGTATCCTTTTAAATCCCATTGTATCTTGTCAATTTTAACTTCAAAATTTACATTATTCGAAAAATATCATTACTTTTAAGTTTATGTTAATAATTAATGGAATTGATGAGAAAGTTTTGGTTAATCGTTTGTTAGAAGGCGACCAGACGGCATTTGAACTTCTTTTCCGTTTTTATTATCCGGGATTGGTAATATTCGCCCAGCAAATTGTATTAGATACTGCAGAAGCGGAGGAAATTGTTCAGGATTTTTTTGTTCAATTATGGACTGGACGAAAAAACATAAAAAACTCATCAACTCTAAAAAATTATTTTTTCGTTTCGGTAAAAAACAGGGCCTTCAACTTCCTGAAGAAAGAACAAATTAAGGTAAAAACCCTCAGCGAGCTTAAATTAATGGTTGAATCCGACATGTTGTTTCAACCTGATGTGTTTGTTGTTTCAGAAGTACAGGAACAAATTAACGTCGCTTTTAATAAACTTCCCGATCGAACACTAGAGATTTTTTTTCTCAGCAGGTCGAAAGGATACTCTAACGACGAGATTGCGGACCAGTTAAACCTTTCAAAAAGAACGGTTGAAACCCAAATTTCAAATGCGCTTAAAATATTGCGTAAGGAATTAAAGGAATATGTATTTCTGCTTTTGCTGTTATAATTTCTTATTCGGTTGGCACGAATTCCGATTCGCACAATAAAAACCGGGAAAAAAGCAGAATTCGCCGCACACAATAAAAAAAATCAATTTTCAACTACGTGTTTTTCCTTTCCCAATTGTACTATTATTATAAGAGTGAGAAACCGGACAAGTTTTACCCTTTAAATTGAATAACGTGTTAGACAAAAAAAATATAAAAGATTCAACTCAATCGCTTACCGAATTTCTGGAATACAGGAAAGGACTTTCTGCTACTGATAAAAAAATGGAAGCAGGTTTACTGGTGGAACAAATTAAATTGGTAAACGTAGATAATGCTTTTGTTAAAGTAAGTAACAGAATTAATTGCCCATACAAAATAAACCGCACAATTACCTGGATAACCCGAGTTGCGGCAGTTTTCACCTTACCATTATTACTTTTTACTTTTTGGAGCTTATTTATTAAGGTCAACACTTCAGAAATGGTTGAAACCAAAATAACCTGGCAGGAAATTCAGAGCCCGGTTGGAATGCGATCGCATATTGTTTTGCCCGACGGGACCGATCTTTGGCTGAATGCCGGAAGTAAAATAAAGTATGGAATACCGTTTATTCGCGAATCCAGGCAGGTAGATTTAAGCGGAGAGGCTTATCTTAACGTTATAAAGAACGAGAAAATCCCATTTATTGTGCATTCAGGTAATGCGGAAGTTAAAGTTGTAGGAACACAATTTAATGTGAAAGCATACCCCGAAGACAAACAAATTGAGGTGGCATTGAAAGAAGGCAGTGTGGAATTCTATTATATAAAAGGCGATTGTCAGAAAATTTTCACAAAATTGAACCCCAATGATTTTTTGGTTTTGAACAAAAAGGATAATAAAGTTACGAAGGAGAATAAGGAATTAGATAAATATATTTCGTGGCATCAAAATATCATGATTTTCGACGATACGCCAATGCAAGAAGTGGCTTTAACATTGGAAAGATGGTATGGAGTAAAAGTGATAATTACCGGTAACGAGATTAAAAACTATAAATTCACAACTACCTTCGAGAACGAACCGCTTTTCAGAGTGTTGGAATTACTGGAACTTAGTTCTCCAATAGTTGTAAAATATTTCCCCGGAAAAATCAATAAAAATTCGAATAAGATAACACAATCAATAGTAACCATAACTAAAAAATAAATTGCTTATGAAACACTAACTTAGGAAGAAAAAAAAGAAGGAAGTGCTCTAACACCTCCCTCTTAATTACCAAAAAAAATTGGCTTAAAATTTTTGTAAACAAAAACATTCAAATTTATGAAAAAAAAATTAGAACAGGTGTGTTCATTTTTAATGGAGCACCGTGAAAAGATTATTATTATGCGTAACGCAGTTATAATTTTATTGATCAGTACTTTTCAGGTTCTTGCTACTGGAAGTTATTCTCAGACCACTCAGTTAAGTATGAGAATGAGAGGAGCAACCGTTAAAGAGGTATTGTTAGAAATTGAAGATCAAAGTGAGTTCTATTTTCTCTACAACAGCGAGCTAGTCGATGTAGCACGGACAGTTGATATATCAGTAAAAAAGGAAAAGGTAGATGATGTATTGGCCCAATTGTTCGATAAAAATAAAGTAAGCATAACAATTAATGACAGGCACATTGTTTTAACTCCAGTTGACGAAGTTGTACAGCAGCAAAAATCCGTTTCAGGTAAAGTTACTGACGAAAGTGGACAGACTTTACCTGGTGTAACCGTCTTAATAAAAGGCACAACACATGGTACGGTTACAGATGTTGATGGAAACTACTCAATTTCAAATATTCCTGAAGATGCCGCGCTGCTATTCTCATTTGTGGGGATGCATACACAGGAAACTATAATTGGTAATCAAACAGCCATTAATATAACAATGGTTGTTGATGCTGTTGGAATTGAGGAGGTTGTGGCTATTGGCTATGGAACGCAACGAAAAGTAAATTTAACGGGTTCAATATCTAGTGTAAATTCAGAATTTATCGAAAGCAGACCCATGACAAATTCGACTCAGGCACTGCAAGCGGTAAATGGAGTGTACGTAAATCAGGTTGGCGGACAACCGGGAGCAGACAATGCTACGATTAGAATTAGGGGTATTGGTACGCTAAATAACAACGATCCATTGGTATTGGTCGATGGAATTCAATATAATTTAAGGGATGTAAACCCAAATGACATTGAGAGTATTTCGGTTTTAAAAGATGCCGCTTCTGCCTCAATTTATGGAAACAGGGCTGCAAATGGGGTTATTCTTGTTACCACAAAAACGGGGAAAGTTGAAAAAATGAAGATAGAACTTAACAGTTATTTTGGTGTGCAACAGGCAACTTATCTGCCTGATATGGTAACAAATTCAGTTGACTATATGACTGTCAGGAATGAAGCTTCATTTAATGAGGGACAACCTGTGCCATATTCTGATGAGCAGATTAATGCATTCAGGACCGGAACAGATCCTATTATGTATCCAAATACCGATTGGTTTGGAGCTGTATTTTCTGCCGCACCAATGCAAGATCATAATATACGCTTATCGGGAGGAACTGAATCGGTTGTTTATTCAATGTCGTTGGAATATTTAAATCAAGAGGGTATTATGATTGACACTGATGCTAAAAAGTATTCATTAAATTCTAATGTAATCTTTAAACCGTCAGATAAGTTGGAATTTGGAGCAATCATCAGTGGTTCATACTGGGATCGTAATGAATCGTATGAGGGTTCGGATAATGTAATGGAACGTGCAGCAAGAAGCCTTCCCATTCAACCCAACTTTAAGGCTGAAAGCGGAAATTATGCAGATGTTCGTTTGGTAACTCCTGGTCATAACGCGTTTTATCATCCTGTCGCAATTGCAACCGAGGGGATTCAGAATAACACAACTCAAAGGGTAATGGTTAATTTTTTCACACAATATATTTTCCCCTTGGATATTAAATACAAGGTGAATTTTGCGGTTAATAAATACGATGCATATAATCATAAATTCATTCCTACAACATTACTTTATAAGCCTGAAGATCCGGAAAATACAAGGCAAATTGGTAAAAGGTCACGCAGTGTGGAACAAACAAATAGCAATAGTATGAATACCAGTTTCTTCCAAACGTTAAATTGGACGAAAAAAGTAGCCGATCAACATGGTATAAATTTATTATTAGGTTTTAGTATGGAATCATTCTATAATTCTAATTCCGATGGATACGTAGAAGGATTTTTAGGAAATGAACTTACAGAATTGAATGCTGGAACAATTAATATGGATGTGGGAGGTACTTCGTACGAATCAAAGTTAATGTCTTATTTTGGAAGGGCCAATTACAGTTACGCAGATAAATATTTGGTGGAGTTTAATTTTCGTTACGATGGTTCTTCGAGGTTTGCAGCGAACAACCGCTGGGGATTTTTTCCTTCCGTTTCTGCCGGCTGGCGTGTTAATGAAGAAGCATTTATGCAAAATGTACAAAGTATTAATAATTTAAAGCTACGGGTTTCCTGGGGTCAGCTGGGTAATCAGAATATCTCTCTATACAGTTTCCTGAATAATATAAATATTAATCAGGGAACCAGTTTCAATAATACTGTTGTAGCCGGAAGTGCGGTAACAGCTTTATCAGACCCCGATATATCGTGGGAAACAAGTACTATCACAAATGTTGGCCTGGATGTAGGTTTATTTGATAGTAAGCTTGATTTCACTGTTGATGTTTTTGATAAGAAGACAACCGATATTCTTGCTCGAATTAATGTCCCCGGGCAAGTCGGTAATCTTTCCGGACCTATTACAAATCTTTACAGTATGTCAAATAAAGGTTTCGAAATTGGGGCTTCGTATCGTAATTCAACCAGAGAATTCACTTATACAATTGGGGCTAATATAGCTTATGTTGATAATAATGTAGATTTTTTGGATGGTGATATTCAGTATGAAACGAATAGATATGGGAATATATCGGTTATTAAAGAAGGATTTCCTGTAAATTCATGGTATCTATACGAGTCGTTGGGTCTTTTTCAAACTGTTGAAGAAGTTCAGAATTCAGCGTTTCAACATTCAAAAACATCACCCGGCGATATAAAATATAGAGATTATAACGAAGATGACGTGATCGATATTAACGACATGCGAGTTATGGGAAGATCGGTGCCTAAATATACCTATAGCTTTAATTTAAATATTGAGTATAAAGGATTTGATTTAGGTGCTCTTTTTCAGGGAGTGCAGGGTATCGACATTTATCCCTGGCACAATGTTTCGTGGCCGGTGTATAATGGAGCTGGAATTACTAAAGAGCATATTGCAAATTACTGGACTCCGGAAAATCCTGATGCTAAGTATCCCAGAATGTCTTTGTATAAAAGAGGATCAGGGATAAATTCTTTAAATTCAACTTTCTGGCTGAAAGATGCTTCATATTTAAGATTAAAAAATCTGCAATTAGGATATACCCTTCCAACTGAATTGGCGAACAAAATTAATTCAAGCAAAATAAGGGTTTATGTAAATGCTCAAAACTTTCTGACCTTTTCTAAATACAATGTTACCGACCCGGAGAAGGATATACTACAGGAAGATATTTTTAATTATCCTTCAACAAAAATATTTACAGCAGGTTTTAGTATAACTTTTTAAAAAATTAAATTTAAAAATCATGAAAAAAATCTTATATATAGGAATTGTATTATTGTTCACCTGCCAATTCTATTCATGCGATGAAAGTTTTTTAGACACAACTGCCACAGACAGTTATAATGAAGGCAACTGGTGGCTGAATGAAAGTCAGGCTATCTCGTCTTTAAATGGGTGTTACGAAACTCTACGAAATGGACAGATTGGAGGTACTTCGAATTTTAGTGAAGAAAATGTTACCCCGAATTCGTATAACATGAGCGGGGAAATTTCATTAGCTACCGGATCCCATACTCC
>CAYZBC010000304.1:0-6362 GCA_964476535.1 uncultured Maribellus sp. | reverse complement strand
CCATGGACGGGACATGTCATGAATCCTTTTAAGGGGCATATGTCGGTTTTGTCTTCATGGAACCATATTACGAGCTCTGCCAGATAATACCTCATTCGCTCTATAAAAGGTCTCCGGTGAAACTATTGCTGGGTGCAGTCCTTCTACTATTTGTGTCGGAGAGTCCATGTATGGTTTAATTTGAATTTTACCCAAATATACCGGAGCACGTATTACATTTAGAAAGGTTTGTTTACCTATTGAGAAACCTTTGTCGTTTAGCCCTACGTACTTCATCTGCACTATATAACCAATCTAACATGTTCGTTTCGGCTAAGCGTTCCGGTATTAATATCAATATCATTAGATAGGCTGTTAACGATTAAATTATCATATACTCCATAATTGGTTGCACCTTCTATATAGATATGATTCATCCAACTTTTTCTTTCTACTTTAACTTCCTCTTCTACAATTTCAATTGCTTTTGTTTGAGTTTTGAGCAGAGGCGATTTTAAAAATGAAGTGTCAATTATTTCTTTAAGCGGAGGAATGTCAAGAAATAGTGATTCAATATCCTGAACAGTTTGTGCAGTTGCACAAAATGCAAACGCAAATATTAGAATTGAATGTATAATAATCTTTATCATGAGATATGAATTAAACATTTTCATACTGTAGTAAAGCAGGTATCGTTCGCAGAATAATTTTAAGGTCTCCCGAAAATGAATAGTTCTGTGAATACTCAATGTCAAGTTGTTTTCTTTCTTCGGGTGACATTTCGCTTGATTTTGCCCTTTTGGTAACTTGCCAAAGACCAGTTAAGCCTGCTGGAGCTAAAAAACGTTCAATCCATAGATCGGAAGTAAGAGTTTCTGCTTCATAAAGAGGTAAGGGTCTGTTGCCCACAACCGACATATCGCCTTTGAAAATATTAAAGAGTTGTAATAGTTCGTCGATACTGGTATTTCTGATAAATTGTCCAACCTTCGTAATTCGCGGATCATTGGTTATTTTAAAAAATGAAGCTTCTTGTTTTTTCTTTTCTCCCTGAAGAAATTCCTGTTCAAAAATCATATTATCTTCACCAATCAACAACGGTCCTTCAATACTATCTTGTTCCTTATTTTCTGTAGTCACAATTTTTGTCTCACTTGCATATTGGTTTTGCGACTTCAAAATATCCACTTGCTTATCAGCATCTACATACATTGACCTAAACTTGTAAAAATCAAATACTTTGTAGCCTGTTCCCACTCTTTTAGATGTATACAATACTTGTCCTTTAGACTCCATCCTTATTGCAATAGCGGTGATCAACAGGATAGGACTTAAGCAAATAATAGCCAATATCGAAAACACAACATCAAAAGACCGTTTCCAAAATGGGATTTTAGAGCCATCTCTTTTTTGCAGTGCTCGTGTTAATAGTTTTGTTTTATTCTCTGCTAAAAATTCAATTCGCTTACAAATACTTTTAATCTCTTTATTGGAGAGGTATATGCCAACTTTAATGTAAAAAATATCGTCGGCGCATTGTTTTAGGGTTTCATTGAGTTTAACATTATGTTTTGACAAATATCTTTTTGTATTTACCAGCATAAAAAATAAAATATTCCTTTTTTGATGAAATAACTGTGCAAATTCCAGGACTGTTTTTGAATCTTCAGTTGCCTCGAAAAGAACCACTTCAATATCCGGATTTTCAGTCAGGTGTTTTATTGCTAATAAAGGGCTTTTCTCAATCACAATATCAATTCCGTATAATGCAATTTTAAATTTATTTATAAGAAAAATATTATTGCCTACATATAAGTATTTTGTTTTCATTTTGTTATTGTTTAAGCAGTTTTAAATAACCTTTCAATGCGAACTTCTAACTCCATTGGATTAAAAGGCTTGATAAGATAATCAGCAGCACCTGATTCTATTAATTCAATTTTCTTGGCACTTTTATCTATACTTGATAATATCACAATAGGGATATGCTGAAACATTCCGCTTGCTTTTATCTGTTCTACCAAAAGTTTACCATCTATTTCGGGCATCATTAAATCGCTTATAATAATATCGGGTAAATAACCATTTTGTAGAAGGGCAAGAGCTTGTAAACCGTTTTCAGCAGTTTCAACTTTATAATTTTTTGAAAGAAAAATTTGTACTAATCTTCGAAATTCTCCTTTATCATCTACTAACATTATCCTTTTTTTCATGACTGTTTATTTTATATCCTTGTTAATATATATTGTTATTACCTCTGTATCCTGTTTTATCTTCGTACCAATCCATGAAATTTTAACCTTTGCTTTTTGCCCAATTGTCAAACTTTAAATGTGAGTTTATAATTCTCCTGTTTTCTGATGGATAGCTAAAACTTGTGAACAAATTTATTGCCCACGGCAGATAGGCATCGAATAAATAGTAATCTCTTGTATTTATATTCGAATCGTTGTCTCCTGTTCCAAAGAACGTGGTATTAAACAGATCGATAGGCGGTAAATAGGGAAGATGTACTTCTTTCCCACGGATACGGTTTATTACTATAAATGAATTGTAAGGTGGAGTTCTCAAGGTACTAATATCGATGGGTGGATTTATTTTACATAGTAATATTCCGTCTTTATTGGTAATCCCTTTAAAAACCTTTGAGCTAATTGCCTCAGTTTTTAAAAGTCCTGCCTCATCAAGCGTGTTTTTGGTATATAGTTCCATATATACACCATCGAGCGGTAAATTTAAGTTGTTTAGAATACTAATTTCTATTTCATATTCAGAAACTGTTTTAAAATCGAAACCCACATAAACGTTTTCTTGTTCATCACTTTCATTTGCAACATTGGTTTCCGTCTCAGCTTCTATGGCTTCATATTTTTCAGTTAAACATGCCTGAAATATTAATACTGTAATAAAAACCGCTGAGACCAATCGTAAAATATTTCTTCTTTTATTCATTTTGTAAACTTTTATAGCTTGCCATATTGCAAGGCTAATGCCAAAGCTCACAAACATCTAGAGGTGTGGTTATTAGTGATTGTTAGTGGAAATTTAGATCAGTAAAAATCTTCGAAAATGAATATAGATTCTTCTATTTTAAAGGGCTAGGAATTCTCTTTTGGAAACTCGATGTTATATTTTTGAATGCGCCTGTAGAGGGCGTTCCATTCCAGATTTAAAATTCGGGCTGCTTCAGCTTTGTTGAAATTAACCTTTTGTAAAACACGTATAATCGTTACCTTTTCTAATTCCTTCAAATCGTATATGGGGCTATTTAGTGCACTTGTTTCTCCACTTCCCGAAATCGAACTGTTTATATTGAAGTGTTGAGGCAGTAGCTGTTCCGATTGGCAAACGATTACTGCTCTCTCCATCAGGTTTTTTAATTCTCTGATATTTCCGGGGAAAGGATAGGCCGATAGTAATTCATATACATCCGGATGGATGCTTGTTATTTGTTTTCCAATATTTTTAGCATGTATGCCCAAAAAATTATTCGCCAATGCACGAATATCTTCCTTTCTCGCGCGCAATGGAGGAATATGAATTACAAAAACACCGAGTCGATGGTATAAGTCGGTACGAAAAACTTTCCCACTGCTCAATTCTTTTATTGTTTTATTGGTAGCTGCGATAATTCTTATGTCAAAATCCTGTTCGCGCTGTGTTCCCATCCTGACGAATTTCCGATCTTCCAGAACCCTCAGTAATTTAACTTGCAAGGGCATGGTCATTTCGCCTATTTCGTCAAAAAAGAGTGTGCCTTTATTGGTGCTTTCGAACCACCCGGCTTTATCAAAAATTGCCCCGGTAAAACTACCTTTTTGATGACCAAAGAATTCACTTTCAAACAACAGCTCCGGAATTGCAGACATATTTACTGCACCAAACATTTCCTCTTTCCTGCTGCTCATATTATGAATGCCCCGTGCCACCAATTCTTTTCCTGTACCACTCTCGCCGATAATAAGTACAGAGGTATTAGGAGTTTGTGCAACCATTTGCATTTGTTGCTTAATCTCTTTTATCTCGGTTGATTTTCCGATAATGACTTGCCCCAGACCTTTATTAACTTCCTTTTTAAGCAGACTTACCTTTTCCTTGTAATGACTGAGGCTTGAATTTAATTCAGCATAACGTTTGGTTCGTTCAATAGCCACCCAGATTTGAGCCGCCGTAAATGGTTTTCTAAAAAAATCTGCAGCACCTTTTCGCAAGGCATCAATCACAGTATCCATATTGCCAGCATTACTAATCATAATCACCTCAATTTCGGGATATTCGTCCTTTACTTTTTGCAATACTTTCAAACCATTCATCTCGGGTAAATGATAATCACAAATCAGAATATCAATGGTTTCATTCGATAGTATTTTGAATGCCAGCGACGGTTTTTCTACTGCATAAACATTTGATTTTTGTTTCAAAATAGACCTAGTGAGGTTTCGAATTACCGGATCATCATCAATCACTAATATGTTTAGCTGTTTTTTGTTTGTTGCCATTACCACTTATTTATTTTCTTCAATAGGTAAAGAAACAATAATCTCAGTTC
Organism: uncultured Maribellus sp.; assembly: GCA_964476535.1. Lineage (GTDB taxonomy): Bacteria > Bacteroidota > Bacteroidia > Bacteroidales > Prolixibacteraceae > Draconibacterium. The sequence goes on along the minus strand of CAYZBC010000304.1, from coordinate 1,834 downwards.
CTTCTCCCAATTTACTTTTTATATGAAGTATCCCGTTATTTTTAGCGATGAAATCTTTAACCACAAAGAGTCCCAATCCAGTACCTTGTTCTTTATTAGTGCCTGGGGTAGTATGTGGTTCATGTTTTTTAAATATTTTTTCCAGAACATCTTCTTTTATTCCAGTACCATTGTCTTTAACACTAATTCGTACAAATTCGGTATTTTCGGTGGAGCTGATGTTAATTTCTCCATTGGAAGAAGTAAATTTTATAGCATTGGCTAATAAGTTCCTAAACACAGTGTGTATTGAAAGTTCATCAAAATATGCACTAGTGCTCTCTTGAATATTTAAATTGATAATTATGTCTTTGCTTTCCGCGTTTGCCTTTAATAGGTTTACACAATCAACAATTATCGGGTAAACAGACAAAGTGGTTGGAGACAGTGTAATTGAATCGCTTTGTAATTCTGTCCATTTTAATAAATTTCCCAGGAGTGTTAAAGTGTGTTGAGTACTGTCGCTTAAGCCATTAATTATTTCAGTAAAATCTTCGCTGTCAGTACTAATAATTTTGTCTGAAATAGCCTGAATTACCATGCTTATATTTGAAAGAGGTGAGCGAATATCGTGTGCAATTATTGAATACAGCTTATCGCGGGTTTTATTCATTTCAATAATTTTCTTTTTGGAGTTCGCCAGCTCTAAATGATTTTTAACACGAATCAATAGCTCTTCTCTTTTAAAAGGTTTGGAAATGTAATCAACGCCGCCCACATTAAATCCCTCTACTACGTCTATTGTTTCATTTTTGGCAGTAAGAAAAATAACTGGAATTTCTTTGTGTTTTTCATCCCCTTTAATTTTTCGACAAACTTCCAATCCATCCATTTCAGGCATCATAATATCCAAAAGAATCAGATCGGGTGGATACTGCTGAAGTTGTAACAATGCAGATTTTCCGCTTTGAGCAAGACTAATAAGATAATTTTTTTCTTTTAATAATTTAGCGGTTACCTGCAGATTTTTTAGGTTATCGTCTACAATCAAAATATGTTTTCCAGAACTTTTCATTACTACCAAAAGCTAATTGTTTGAATTTACAATATCAGTTATTTCTGTGATTAAGCGTACCAGACCTTTATCCGATTTGATGGTTTTATCAATGTTTTCTTTCAAAAGATCTTTTATCTGTTTTAACTGAGTATGATTTTTAACACGAGCGAACAATTCTTCTTTTTTAAATGGCTTTGTAATATAATCAACTCCCCCCAATTCGAATCCCTTCACAATGTCTTCAGTTTCTGTTTTGGCCGTTAAAAAAATTACAGGAATATCTATTGTTTCTTTTTTTTGTTTCAATTTTATACAGACTTCAAATCCATCCATTTCAGGCATCATAATATCCAATAAAATGAGATCTATTTTATTTGATTTAGCTATCTTCAATGCGCTATTGCCATCTAACGCCAGTGCAATTTGATACCCTTTGTCTTTAAGGAAATTACTTATCACTTTCAGATTCTCTTTATTATCATCCACAATCAAAATGTGTATATTATCATTCATAATTTTAGTTTACTGGGGTATGCACTTAAAACATACATAAGCTTGCAAAGACATGAAATACAGTCATTTACCATATTTTTATAAAAATACATTTAAGTGACTGTATATCAGGTTCATAGCAAGGATTAGTGTGTAGCATGTGCATACCCCAATTTTAGTTTTTACTAAATGACAAAATTTTATCCACTATTTGAGAAAAATCAGCAAGAATATCAGATAGAGATTCAAGATCAACAACATCAAGGTCTTCAATAATTTTATCTGCATATTCTATTAAAATAACTA
>CAYZBC010000303.1:0-6365 GCA_964476535.1 uncultured Maribellus sp. | reverse complement strand
GATTACTGTTCCATCGATTTCCCCTCCTTCGATATTTACACTTATTGAATCCTGATAAATCATTGATCCCAATTCATAAATACTTTGATAACCATTATTAGCAACCATAGCATCAACCTGTGTCTCTGTAAGCGCGCTGTCAACAAATGAACCTCCTCCATGGCTTAAAGTTACTACATCGCCAATTTTCATTATGTTTTGTAATTCGTTGGAAGGATCGGAATCGGCATCGTCCGGGTTGGTTAAATATCCTAAATCGTTGTCAAAATCACTTACGTTTGTCGGTGCACCGGTAAGACTACTATACTCCCCGTCGAAACCTTCAGGCAAAGTAACAGCGCCTCCATTGCTTAATATCAATTTATTTCCAACAATACTTAGTATCTGAATTTCATTTAAAGGATTGGAATCCGCATCATCCGGATTGGTGACAAAACTGGCATCATTCGTAAAATCGCTCAGACTGGTCGGGGCTCCGGTGAGGCTGGAATAATCTCCGTCAAAACCTTCAGGTAACATTATTGTGCCACCATCGCTCAAAGTTATCTGGTTTCCTGAAATACTTATTATTTGTAGCTCATTTAACGAATCTGCATCCGCATCGTTCGCATCAGTTATAAAACCTGAGTCGTTGGTAAAATCACTCAGGTTAGAAGGAACTCCTTCCAAACTTGAATACTCTCCGTCGAAATCGTTCCCGGGCAGTGTTACCGTACTTCCCATGCTTAAAGTCAGCTGATTGCCAACCAAAGTTATGTCTTGTAACTCATTGGTGGCGTCGGCATCCGCATCGTCAACCAAATCGTTGTCAACTGTACCTGCATGCAATGCATAAGGCACGCTCAAAAGCTGGCTTGTGCCAACCACATCGCCGTCAACACTTACTTTTATAAAATAAGGCCCATTGCCCCAATCGATAGCCGCAAAACCTGACGGGTTTACAGAGCCGATTTCAAGGTTGGTCAAACCATACATGTTAGTTGTTACGTCAAATACTTCGGTTAAAACAGTTGTACCTGTTTCGCTACCCTGAAGAAGGCTAATTTCTACCGACAAATTTTCGTTGGCAAGTACCTTGCCGTCCAAATCGCGCAAAATAGCCTGGTATTTAAATGCCATAGGCGACTGAGCAAATACGCCGGTGCCTATAAAAAAAACAGCAAACACGATTAGTATTGCGCTTTTTTTAAGTTGAATAAAGTTGTTCATAATATATTATTTTTTGTTTTTATTGAAATTTCTGAAAATTAGAATTGAAAGCTATTCCCGCTTAATGATTTTAAATAATTTCAAATCCTTTTCATCGGACTTAACCCGCAAAAGAAAGGATGACGGACTGTACTGTTCCATGGGAATGGTGGTTAGTTCACTTTCAATTCTGCCTGTCACCAGAAGCTGGCCGGTTTCGTTGTAAAGTGCATAGTTTAATCCCTCGAGCTTTGAGGTATTGACGTTTAGCTTTAATTGGCTGGTCACCGGATTTGGGTAGGCCTTGATTTCGAAACCAAGAGTTGCAATTTCTGAAATGGCCGTTACAACCATGTCACCCTGGTGCATTCCCTGGGTTAAATAGTACTGCCCATTCAGTCCCGTTTCAATTACCGGCTCGCCTACTGTCCAGCTTACCTGGACTGCACTGCCAACATCGTGATTGCCTGCCGTTGAAACGACTTCTTGTGCAAATACTGCAACCGACCCAAATATCAACAAAAACAAAAACGGCAGTTTATGTATTATTTTTTTCATGTCTATTATTTTTCTTCCCCGTAAAACGGAAATGCTTAAAAATTAACCTTCATCTGAATTAAACACATCATTTCAATCTTCTGAAATTAATCTGTACCTCAAATTTTCTATTTAGGCAATAATTAGGAACAAAATACCGGGATGAATACTCCGGTTTTTGTTTCTTTCCATATTATTGTATATGTGCCCATCCGGTTGTCGTACCATCTGTATTAATCCATAGTTCATGATTTCCTGATGTAGAGTTATTGAAACATACCAAATCACCAGCAATGCCAGTGTGTCCGGTTGTCGTAGGATCATTTGCAATTGTTACAACAGGAATATTCAATGCAGTTGCAATAGTAGCAGTGCCAATATTAGCATTAGTAATTGCTACGGTACCGATTGTACCTCCTTCAACTTTATCTCCACTAATTTGGTCATCATTTAATATAAGAGAGCCTGCGGTAACATCAATATTAGATGTTGTAATTGTAGTCCCATCAATTGTACCACCTGTAATTGTGGTTCCATCAATTGTACCGCTTGTAATTGCTACCGGATTTTTTACTCCGTCATCTACCCAACTAAGTATACCGTTTCCGTCAGTTTGTAAAACCTGATCTGCGTCTCCATCGTCAGCAGGTAAAGTATAAGTAATATCTGCAACCTGTGCCTGTGATTGGAATTTGGTGTAATTAGCTCCACCCGCTTCAAAAAAAGTTAAGGATGAGGCCAAAGCACCGTTTGCCAATTCAAGTGTGCCATTTATTTTTAATAAATCATTGTCGAATTCACCATAAATTAGTGGAGTGGCAGAACTGGAATTTTCAATAAAAAGTTTATCGCTACTTTCTTCGGAATAACCAGCCTGATATCCAATAAATATGTTGTCATTATCACCAACACTTGTATTAAAACCGGCTTGATAACCAATAAATACATTGTGTTCCTTTTGGTTCGATACAAGTCCCTTACCCGCCTGATAACCAATACTTGTATTTCCATTTCCTTCTTCATTATAAAAATTTGCCTCACTTCCAACAGCAACATTATAACTACCATTTGTATTTGAAGATAAGGCCTCAGAACCAATGGCCGTATTCCTGGATCCCTCAACATTGTTAACCAAAGCAGATGAACCGATGGCCGTGTTTAAATCTCCAATTGTACTATTAAGTAAAGCAGCTGCACCAACTGACACATTGTAGTCTCCAGTTGTATTTTCAAAAGAAGCCAAATGTCCAACGGCTGTATTGGTATGCCCTTCAGCTTCATTTTTATATAAAGCAAAATAACCATTTGCCGTGTTTTCGTCTCCTGTAGTATTACTAAATAAAGCTTGCGCTCCTATTGCCGTATTTTCTTTTCCTTCAGTATTTTGCAACAAAGCATTAAAACCGACTGCAACATTATTCTGACCTTCTGTATTCACTGCCATAGCTGCATAACCAAATGCCGAATTATTAGTCCCAAGAGTATTTGCTATCATAGAATTAACACCCACCGCTGTATTGTTTTGTGTATTTACTGGTTCTAACCTTGCCCCCTGCATTCTCCATCTTTCAGCACCATCAATATCAAAGCGAATAATGTTATCATTGGGAGTTTTTTCAACCTGTACTTTTGTGTTTTTGTCCGCGTCCATTAAAATATCTTTTCTTCCCCACCAGGCTGTATCTGCGGCATCTATTACGTCAAGCAATTGGCGGTTTACATGATAAATTCCTGTCGTATCTTTCCCTGTATTCGCAAATACTGCCGTTGCAGTTGAAATGTCGACTGGAGTTAGGTCTTGCGTCAAGCTTAGTGTATTGCCTGATAAACTTAAATCTTGCACCTCATTTGTAATTGAACCATCTGCTTCATTAGGCAATATCACTGAACCCCCACCTAAGTTTAATGAAATTCCATATCCACTCAATGTTGCACCAGAACCAGTTAAACTCTGAATTTCGTTTGAAGAATCATCGTCATTGTCAGCTACATCAATAGTTATTCCCGTTCCATCTGAAATGTTTATCGGCTGAGAAGTACCTATTTTAGGTCCAAGACTTAAACTCTGAAATTCGTTTGAAGAATCATCGTCATTGTCAGCTACATCAATGGTTACTCCCGTTCCTCCATCCGAAATGATAATCGGCTGAGAAGTTCCTGTTTTAATTCCAAGACTTAAATCCTGAATTTCATTCGTATTGTCAACGTCAAGATCTGTTGCTGTTATTGTAAAATTTGGATAAATGCCGGTTACCACATTAATTCCACCACCTGTTATCGACACAGTTTTATCAAAAAGGTTCGTACTTCCTTCCGTAATATCATCCGAATCGTCTGTGCTTTTATCAAAATATCCAACTGTAGAATGGTCTCCCCAAACATAAGCAGTATTCCAGTTTGAAATATCGGAGCCGGCAATCCCTCCAGCCGGAGAAGCAACAAATACCGGGTCGCTTTCAGCAGTTGCTGCCGTTATGTATCCCTCGTCATTTGAAAATGTAGAAATAGGTAATGCATCCACGTCTGTGACTGTATAATAATCCCCTTTTTCTGCTGCCCATACAGGGTCAGATTCTGCACTTATTGATGTTACATAACCTGCATCATTATCGAAGGTAGAAATGGGTAATGCTTCAACTTGTGTTGTGGTATAATAATTAGACTTTTCAGCTGTCCATGCCGGGTCAGTTTCATCGGCGCTTGTAAAATGAGTTAAGTCACTAATTTGACTTTCTGTTATTTCTATCCCTGTACTTTTGTCCCATCCATTAAAATCGGGGTCGGTTTCGTCAGCTGTTGTAAAATGAGTTAAGTCGCTAATTTGACTTTCGGTTACAACTATTCCTGTGGTTTTGTCCCATGCATTAAAATCAGGGTCGGTTTCGTCGGCAGTTGTAAAATGATTTAAGTCGCTAATTTGACTTTCGCTGATGGAAATTCCACTGCTTTTATCCCATGCTGTAAACAGAGGGTCGTTTTCCGCGGGAAGGAATACAAATCCACCGTTACTTAATGTTATTTTGTTGCCCAAAATACTAATTACCTGAATCTCGTTTACCGGATTAGAATCTGCATCATTGGGATTGTTGATAAAACCTGCATCGTTGGTAAAATCGGTTAGTTTAGTAGGTGCTCCGGAAAGACTGGAATAATCACCACTAAAATCACTTGCAGGGATGGTAACTGTATTCCCATCACTTAAAGTCAACTGGTTGCCAGAGATACTTAGTATCTGCAACTCATTCATTGGGTCAGCATCTGCATCGTCGGGGTTGGTAATAAAACCCGGGTCGTTGGTAAAATCACTCAGCTTGGTTGGAGTTCCTTCCAAACTGGAGTACTCGCCGTCAAAATCATTTCCTGGAAGCGTTACTGTACTTCCCATGCTTAAAGTCAGCTGGTTGCCAACCAAAGTGATGTCTTGTAACTCATTGGTGGCATCGGCATCCGCATCGTCAACCATATCGTTATCAACCGTACCTGCATGCAATGCATAAGGGACACTCAAAAGCTGGCTTGTGCCAACCAAATCGCCGTCAACACTTACTTTTATAAAATAAGGTCCATTGCCCCAATCGATGGCTCCAAAACCTGAAGGGTTTACCGAACCGATTTCAAGGTTGGTTAATCCGTACATATTTGTTGTTACGGCAAATACTTCTGTTAAAACGGCTGTGCCCGTTTCGCTCCCCTGAAGAAGGCTGATTTCTACTGACAAATCTTCGTTGGCCAGTACTTTGCCATCCAGGTCGCGCAAAACAGCCTGGTATTTAAATGCATTAGGCGACTGCGCAAATACGCCGGTGCCCATAAATGAAATCGCAAATACAAAGAGTACTGCGAACTTTTTAAGTTTGGTAAAATTGTTCATAATAAATTATTTTTTGTTTAATAAATATTTTTAAAAAATAGGATTGAATTAATCCCGCTTAATGATTTTAAATAGTTTAAGTTCATTCTCATCGGACCTAACCCGCAAAAGGAAGGATGACGGGCTGTAACTTTCCATGGGGATTGTAGTTAGTTCATTCTCGATCCTGCCTTTTACCAAAAGCTGACCAGTTTCGTTGTAAAGCGCATAGTTCAATCCCTTGAGGTTTGAAGTATTTACGTTTAGCTTTAAATGGTTTGTAACTGGATTTGGGTAAGCCTTAATTTCGAAACCAAGGGCTGCAATTTCTGATATGGCGGTTACCACCATATTGCCCTGGTGCATTCCCTGGGTTAAATAGTATTGGCCATTCAGGCCTGTTTCAATTACCGGCTCGCCTACTGTCCAACTTACCTGGACTGCATTACCTACATCGTGGTCGCCAGCGGTTGAAACTACTTCTTGTGCAGTCAACACATTAAATACCGATGCTAATAAAAACACAGGGAGAAGTCTAAGGAAAATTTTTTTCATGCTTTTTAATTTTTTTGGTAAAGTTATAGCAATAATCTTTCAGAAACAAATTAAAAGACCTTTAAGTATTAATTAAATTATTGAAAAATCCAAATCGAAGAAATAATCGGACAACAGATTGAATATATTTGAATAAAAAAGTGGAGAAATAACTCTTGTCTTTCTGATAAAATTAAGAATAACGTACCAAAAATTAAATAATGAAGAATTTCTTTGTTCAAAAATTTTTATAGAT
>CAYZBC010000302.1:0-6377 GCA_964476535.1 uncultured Maribellus sp. | reverse complement strand
AATAAAAACCGGTGCAGGGATTACCGGTGTTGCCTTATCCAATCCAATAAGTTCGGTATTCGGCCAATCGTCTAATGAGTTGACCCGTAAGATTACCCTGGATTTTCCGGAAGGAATGACCATGACGTTGGAAGGCCGTAGTTGCAACGCACGGAACATTGAAGGAAGTTCGGTTGGCGCCATGTTTTTCGGCGAAGAAGGTTCCATACTAATTACCGGTGGAAACAGCTACAAAGTATTCGATTTGTCGGGTAAAGAAATTAAATCGGTAGAAAATGAAGATAAAGTCGACCCGAGAAACCCGTCCAGCCCGGCGCAGCAACTCGATGCTCTGCATATCCAAAACTTTTTCGATGGAATTAAAAACGGAACCGAAGTACGTTCAAACATCGAATCGGGACATAAAAGTGTATTACTGATGCAGCTTGGAAATATAGCACAGCGAGTGGGGCATTCGCTGGAAATCAATCCTGAAAACGGCCACATCGTCGGCGACAAAGACGCCCGTAAACTGTGGTCGCGCGAGTATGAAAAAGGCTGGGAAATGAAATTGTAATTAAACAGGTGAAATAAAATAAACATAAAATCACAATGAAAAGAGGTAGTAATTATACAAAACTGCAGATGGCCGCGCTGGTAGTACTGCGCTTAATTTTAGGCTGGCACATTTTATACGAAGGATTGGCGAAGTTGCTCAATCCACAGTGGTCATCTGTCGGTTTTTTACAACAATCGCACGGAATTCTTTCCGGTTTTGCTCTTTGCTTTGGGCGTTTCGGTAAGTGTCAACGGCAATACGGTAACTGTCAATAGTCCATTTGCTTGTGCTCTTTTTTAATGCTTGTTTTAAATCGGCATCGAGCGCAAAACGACTAATCAGTGAGTTTCCGCATTTAATATTTATGTCGATGTTAGGAAGGGTTTCAAGTTCCGTTTCGTTTTTGTAATAGGCATTTTTCAAAAGTTCAATCCACAAACGCAAACGGCAAATTTTAACCGAATTGGGGTTTAAGTCAACGCCAAACAAACAGTTTTCAATAATAGCCTGCTTTTCGTGAAACAGGGTTTCCTGTATGCGCTGGCTTTCTTTGTTGGATTATACTCGAATAGTTCGCCGTCTTCGTCGGTTACAATCAATTCATCGTTTACCACTTCAAAATGGTATTCTTTCAAACGCTTACCTTCACGGTCTTGCAGAATTTTCAAATCGCTTTTTATGGCAATCATTTCGTTGAGCGCCGAAACCAAAAAGTGTCCCGAACCTACGGCAGGGTCACAAATTTTCAGGTTGTTAATTATTTTGTTGGCTTCGTTTCGGTCTTTAATTTTATCGTAAAGCGAATCAATATCAGCGCAATTCCAGGATTTTGTTTCGTTGAATTTTTGAACCACCGCTTTGCGAATGGTTTCACGACACATGTACATGGTAATAAAACCAGGAGTAAAGAATGAGCCGTCTTTGTAACCATTAATTTTTTCGAAAATTAAGCCGAGTACCGAAGCGTTTATAAGGGTTTTGTTGTCTTCCTGTATTTCTTCACTTCCTTCGCTGGTAAAATCATAAGCATTAAGAAAATCGAAAAGATATTCGAGTGGATTGTATTCCCTGTTCGTTTTTTGCCTGTATCGTCTTTTAATACTGTTTGTGAATAGAGCGGAATAGCTTTATCATTTCTGAGTTGGCTGATAAATAGGGTTGAATGTTCAATTTCTGTCGGTTCAAAAAGTGAACTTTAGCGAATGCTGTTTTTACATCTTCGTTTCGTTCGTTTTGCTTGCAAGCAAGCACCTGAAAAAACAGGCTGTTTAAATCGTCATAATCCTTTATTTTGTCAAAACTTAGAAATTCATACGATTTATAGCCCTTATGATAAGTAACTAATTGGGCTTCCAGTAATTTCAAAAACAGAATTCGATTTATCCATGTAATGCTTAATTCAAGACCGACATTGAAAAGTCGTTCCTGCAAATTTACCCCGAAATGATTTGGATTTTCAAGTCTAGAGATTTTATCAAGACTGTATAATTGAATAATGGCGTTTTCGAGAAATGAGCCTGTGTTTCTTTCGCCTTCTTTGTTTCGTTCAATCAGTTTTTTACTGCCGGCTTTGGTTTCTGTTAATCCAATAATGTGAAGCAATTCAACGTAAAAACGTTTATCAAGGCTATTGCTGTCGTTGGCAAAAGGAAGTTTTAAAAGATGCTCGGGCGAAAGTAATTTGAATAATGAAATGAGTTTATTATCGTCTTTTTTATCATCGTTGCGTAGTGGTTTTTCGTACTCACGAATATCAAACCAGGTAAATTCAATATCGTGTTTTATTTCGGCAATAAAAGGCTCGGCAACTTGTTTGTAGAAAAAATCAGTTTTGGTATCAGCCAATCGTCCGCCTTTAAAGTCACTGAATTGTTTTACAAGATTTTTGTTTTGGGCAAATAACCTGTCAAAAAGCGTTGCATCAAAAATAAACCATTCGTTTATGTTGGTTGCAATCAGGTATTTAATCTCAATGTTTTTTAACGTAATCCGCTCACGTAAATAATACAAAACCAATTCCTGAAATGCTTTTACATTTATTTTTGAAAGCATTTGCTCCTTTGTATCCTCCGGAGCGAATACTTTCAGCATTTCCGATTTATTGGTCGGCTTTTTAGCTTCGATGATAACACCCACGGCGCCGGAGGCGTTGTTTGTGTTATGTATTACAAGGTCGTTTCTGCCTTTGGTATTAATGAAATGATTTTGCTTGTAGTAAGTATCTTTCAGAAAATCAGAAACAAGGTTTTTATGAAACTCTTCCGATTCTGAATCATTAATCCTGTCGAGTAGCTGGATTAAATTGGTCTTGAAACTCTCGATTTCAGTCCTGTTTGGTTTTACTTTCAGAAAGGCTTTATTAAGTGCCTTCCGGGGTTTCAAGATTCGTATTTGCTCACTCATATTAATTATTAAATGGTGTTCGCGAACCGCAAAAGCGGTTTCCATTAATAAAAAGTCTGTCTAAATGTTAATTATTATTATCCACAAATATACAATTATCCACGGGTGCGTTTCAGTTAAACGACAAAGAAAAGTCCCGCAAAGCGGGACCTTTCTTTTAAATCCTGCCGATTGCATGTTCCGGGCAACCTTCTGCTTGCATAACCTGTTGTATCACACATCGCTCATTCCAGGCATAAGTAACTGTTTAATTCCTCATTCAGTAGTGATAAAAAAAGATATTCTGAAGAAAAGATTTTTCGTGATTTGCTTACTGTTTATTAATTGAGCCTTCTTCGAAAAGCTCTTTTTGTCACGAAATAATTCTTTTAACCGATTTTTTTATTTTCAATTCAGGTTTGAGAAGTACCTGATTTATCTTAATTTCATTATTGTTTATCCTTGAAAAAAGAAATTTTATAGCTATTTTACATATATTACTTACCGGTTGGGCGATGCATGAAAGCGGAGTTGCCAAATAATCGAGGTATGGGTGATCATCGAAAGTTATTAATGAAATATCCTCAGGAATCCGGATATTCATTTCTTTGAGCGCTTTCATACAGCCCATTGCAATGGTGTTGCTAAGAGCAAATATTGCTGTTGGCCTAACTTTCTGATGAAGTAATAGACTTGTTTCAAGGTATCCGTTTTGCACACTAAAATCATCGCCAGCAATGAAGTAATTTCTAATTCCTTCATTTTCCAATGCATCTATAAATCCCTTTACTCTTAACCTGTTAGGTGTGGATTGCTGAACACCCTGAATACAGGCAATCAATGAATGGCCATTTTCGATAAGGTGTTTCGCTGCGTTATAGGCACCGGCATAATTATCGGTTGAAACAAAAGGAATATCCAGTTCTTCAAAATAACGGTCAATACAAATTATTGGCAATCCCTGGTCATACAGCTGTTTCAGGTGTTCCCATTTGTTTCCACAGGGAGCGATAATCAAGCCTTCAATGTTTCTTGACATTACTTGCTGCAACTCAAGTTCCTCTATTTCTTGGTTTTCATCACTGTCACTAATCATTGTGACGTATCCAAATTTGCGCACTTCAGCATTAATTGAGCTTGCAAGATCGGCAAAGAATGGATTATTTAAAGATGGGACTATTAAGGCTATTGTATTACTCTTCCCTGATCTTAAACTTGAGGCAAACTGATTTGGAATGTAATTTAATTCCTTAGCCGCTTCAATGATTTTTTTCTGGGATTTTTTTCCGATTCGATATTGTTCAGCTTTGCCATTCAGTACTCTTGATACTGTAGATATTGATAATCCGGTTTTCTCTGCAATATCATGGATATTTACTTTTTGAACCTTTTTGTACTGTTTTCCTGGCTCCTGGGAATTTGTCATTTCTGCTTCTTCTCTCATATTTTCATTTTACATTCTTAATCATCAATAAAGTCTTTAAAGCGCAAACCATTGTACAAAGATACGCATTTCTATAAATAAAAATAAACTGCTTATCTCCTTGCATTAATTCGGCGAGTATTATTTTGGGTATAGTAAATTGCACAATGTTTCGGGGTGGCACATATTTTCCCGTTCAGCAGCCGGGATTGCTGTTGTCAGCCCAAAATATTTTCAGTGTTGATGTTGTACCTCCTTTCTTTGTTATTGTCGGTTGACCTGAATGTTCCGGAGCAGGCGTCCTCCGTTCGGGTTTATTCCAACCTTACCTGGTAGCGTTTTTCGAGCAGTTTTTCGTATTCCCCGCATTTGACTTTGTTTTCCTAAAAGTAGGCCAGCAACCTTTTCCACAGGTTGACAATGGTTTCTTTACCGTTTGCGGCGAGCAAGGCCGCCACTTCGGAGCTTTTTTCCATGAACTGGTTTATGGTGTGCGCCAGCAACATGCTTTGGTAATAGTTTTTAAGGGCATTGAACGAACTCCTTGAGAATTTGTGCCCCAGGTTGTAGCCGTGCTCTTTCAGGTAATCGAACGAGTTTTCGATGTTCCACCGCATGCGCCCGCCCTGGGAAACGAGGTGGTAGTTCGAATTGTCGATGAGCATGTCGGTGATGTGGGTGAAGGTGTTTTCTTGTGTTTCCCCCGTGGCGGCGTGCACGGTGGTTTCTTTGCATTCCACCACCGAGAGTTCAAAGCTGCGGTAGCCGATACCGTTGATCCAACGGAAACTTTGTTTTGTGCGTTTGCCCTTGCCGGCAAGGAAACGTCCCCTGCGTTGCCATGCACTCCCCGGGAGCAGCCCCATTTCTTCGTGCACGCTCGGCAGGCTGCCGTCTTTGAAAGTAACGATAAACCCCCACCCGTTGTCCCGGCATATCCTGAAAAAACTTTGGTTGGCGTACAGCCCGTCGGCCAAAATGACCAAGGGGAGCCGCGGGTACATCTTTTTCAGTTTCACCGCCAGACGTTTGAAAGCGTTGAGCTCGCAATCCTGTTTGTCGTATTCCTTGCCGTTTTCGTTCCGCACCCATTCCGTCGCCATCGAAACCGACATCCCGTTGCAGGTGACCAATTTGGCTTCCAAAACGTTATGGAAATAAGTCGTTTTGCCGTTCTTGGATGTTTTGCAGGTACATTCCCCGCAGTTAGTTTTGATACTTGATACTCAAATCTCAATACTAATATAGACTGTAATATAGCCACTTAGCTGGTTTTTTAAAACGCGTTTAAGTTAATCCAGCTCTCTTGATAAAGATAAAATGTAAAATTAAAAATGATATTAAAAATATTAGAACAATCGTTTGTTTTAAAATATTTATTTTTATATCTTTGTTTTAAATAATAATGTTCTTCTTTATTTCAATAAAGTATAGATGAAAAATAATGAAAAAACAGAGCATATGCGTCAAACAAACAAGTTGAAGATTTCATATGCCAAAACAATCTATAAGACAAAAACGGTATCATGGGAAAAACAGGACAGATGAGTTTCGCAGATATGGAAATTTCGCAAAACCGGGCAAGCAGGGTTGGCATAAAGTTAGACAAAATAAATTCTATTGTGGATTGGGATAAGGTGTTGGAACTGGTAAAAATTGTTGACCGTACCGATGAGGTAAAAGGCGGTTGTCCACATAAAGACCTGTTGGTAAAAGTAAAAATGCTTTTCCTTCAATAAAATGGAATCATTGGATTATAATTTAAATATCATAAAATAACACTTCGTTAAAAATGTTGATAACTATTTGATTATTAACAAAATAAGTTCATTCAAAATTTACTTAAACTCTTGACAATCAGCATCTTAATGGATGTTACTGTTGCAACGATTTATTGACGTGTTCGGCATTAACCCACACTTTGCTAAAAATCGAAACTATGTCAATGAACTTATATATTACGGAACTATTGCCGCTTAATTTTTTAACGAAGCATTGATAACATTATGCAATAAAATAAAATTTCAAAAAGAT
>CAYZBC010000301.1:0-6400 GCA_964476535.1 uncultured Maribellus sp. | reverse complement strand
CGAACTATTTTCGGTTCAATTTTTATATTGCTTGGAATATATATTTATTTGTATAATTTTAAACAATCACAATTACTTATTTTCCCAAACTTCCATATAAGTAAAAGCTCAGGAGTTCCATATGAACTATGACTTATCCCTCCAACATGATAATTATAACTGCATGCAAGACGGATAGCACTACTTATATCAATACCGTATAATACCCCAAATTCCTTTTTTGTCCGATAAAAGAAACCAAGTTGGAAATCAGGATTACTTCTGGAATGAGCAGTTACAGAAACATTAAATTCTGCTTGATACATGTTTTTATTTTTAATAGCAGCTACTCCCAATAACAAATTAAAAATATTATCCATCTCTGTTCGATACATACCGTAAAGAAAATTAGTATTGGTTTGCAAATAATCTTCTTTTGTAAAAAGAGAAATAAAATTTTGACTCGATGCTCCAACTATCATCGAATTACTAATAAATTCAACCCCTATATCAAGATTATGACCTCCCCATTTTGTTTCGTTTGCGTAAATTGCAGGATCTCCGATCGTTTCTTGGTTGGATTTAGATATATCGTAAGAAATACTTTGTATTTTATATGAAAAACCTAAATTCATCCTCTTGTCATCATGCATTCTTAAAGAATATGAATAGGATGGTGAAATATTTACAAGATTTGTGAAACCAATTTTGTCGCGATAAATTTTTAAACCCATTTGTCCTATTTGAGTATCTTGCGTTTTATTTGTAAACAACTTGGCAGCAAAAGTTATAAATTCTGTCTCCGGAGCACCCGGGAATCCGATCCATTGTTTCCGTCCAGCTACACTTGCCACGAACTGATACTCACTATATATTGAGGCAGGATTAATATAATAAGTGTTTTCCCAATAATTATTCAATCGTATATTCGATTGGGAATATCCCATCGAGAATAAAAAATTGAATAATAAAAGGAATACAATTTTTTTCATAAATTTTTATTTCTGAATATTTCTAATTTATGATAGGATATTGGAGAATCTACTTCGTACATATCTTATTATCTTAAAATTGTTACATAATTGGTTTTATATGTTGTGCCGTATTCCGAAGAATCAAAAATTACAACAAAATAAGTGTCGTTTGCAACTGGCCTTCCCTTATAATTTCCATCCCAACCCTCTTCTCCTTCATAAAACAATATCCCATTTCGATTGTATATTTCTATTTTCCAACCATTCATGAAATAATCATTAATCCCATCCCCATTGGGCGTAAAAGTATTCGGAAATGATTCAAGACTAACCCATATCTTTTTTGTAGCTCTTTCGACACATCCATATGGATTAATTATTTCTAGAGCCACCTCAAAATAGCCATCTTGATAAATATCATAGGTATGGTAGAAACTGGAACCATGCCCAATTTGACCATCTCCAAAATCCCAAGTGTAATATGAAGTTGGAATATCTTCACTCCATAAATGAAGCTGATTTTGGTCATTAGTGATTTCTGTTTTATCACTTTGAATGGTATAATTCATTAAATCAAAATAAGATACAGAAAAGTTAAAAGTGTCCATGCAACCTAATTCCGAAATTCCAATTACCCTGTAGTCTCCTATATCTCTTAATAAAAGGCTGTCTGCTAAAATTCCTGAATTCCAAGTATAGGAACTGGCTCCTGAAGCATTTATTTGAATTGAATCACCTTCACAAATTATTAGTTCCTCTCCTTCACTTATCTGCTCATTATTCAATATTACAATTGGGTTTGGATTTATGGCAACTTTGGCAATATCAGTAGCCAAATTACCACATCCCCCATTTGAAAAAGTAATTAAACAATAATAGAATTTTGTATTGGCATATTCATATGGCGGATCGAATTTAAAATCTGTTTCATTCTCGATTATTATACCTCCAATCATGCTATTAGTTGTGTTCGAATACCATTGATAAGTTGGGGGTTTTACCCCTGTTGTATGTATCACCGACAAGGTAACAGGTTGTGAACCCAAACAAATAGTACTTGAACTTGGCTGTTTTAATATGACAGCAGAAGGATACACTACTATTTTGAAATCTTTTGGAGTTCCATCGCATCCATTAAAGCTCGGAACAACAGTAATAATTGCTACGATAGAATCTGATTGATTATTTACAACTTCAGTTTCAGGGATATATCCTGTTCCACTTGCTGGAAACCCAATTATAGTGTCATTTATACTCCATGAATATATTGTATTTGGAATCTTTCCTGTGAATATAATTTCTGCAGTTCTGCTTCCATTACAAACACTTTGGTTTTCTGGTTGGTCAACAGTAGGTATTGGATTAACCGTAATTGTAAATTGCTCAGATGTGCCCATACAATTGACTCCATTGTTTGCTAAAATTGGAGTTACAATAATTGTAGCAATCATTGGCGTATCTCCGGTATTTGTTGCCTCAAATGAAATATTCCCAATACCCGAAGATTCCAACCCAATATTTGCATTGCTGCTAACCCATTCAAAAGTAGTTGAACCTCCCGTATTTTGAGTAATATAGTTTATTGAAATATTTTCCCCACTACACTGAGTAATATTCCCGGGATTATCCACTTGTCCTTTTGGGTTTACCGTTATTGTAAATTGTATTGGTATTCCACCACAATCTGAACTCCCAAAATCACCCTCCGGCGTTACTATTATGGTTGTTGTAATAGGAGATTTCCCTTTGTTAACAGCTGTGAATGTGGGGATATTTCCGATACCTGAAAAATCGAGCAATCCAATGTCCATATTATCAGTCGTCCATCTATAAACCACTCCCTCAGGAGGAATGCCAAAATCAATTTCTGGATTTACCTCTTCATCACAAAGTGTGATATCACTAATTGGTAGAAGTGTTGCCCCGGGAATTACGTAAACTGTTAAATCAAAAGAAGAGCCTGTACAATTATTTGTTGTTGGAATAACGGTATATGTGGCTGTGGCAATTAAATCAGATGTATTTATAAGGGTTTGACTAATTATAGATTGTGGTGTAGTTTCCTCATTTGCACCTATGATTGCACCCGGAGGATCTATTTTTGGATTGCTCCAAGTATATTTTGTTCCAGCAGGAATAACACTACCTCCACCATTTTTTGGAGAAACATTTAATGTAACACCAGTACAAATTGTATCTGTCATATTGCCCGCAACTTCTGGTCTTGCATTCACTGTGATTGAAAATAGAACTGGCTGAACGCCACAATCAGAACTTCCAATACTTTCTGATTCAACGGTTATATTCCCAACATTGGGAGAAGAACCATTATTTACAACCGTAAACACAGGGATTTTATCATAACCAAAAAAGCCGGGCAAACCAATGCTTTTATTATCTGTTGACCATTTAAATCTTGTACCATCCGGAGGATTACCCAAATCAATTTCTTTATTTATATCGCCGGAACAAAGTGTTATGTTATCAATAGGATCTATAACTGCACTGGAAATAACGTAAATAATTATTTCAAAAGGATCTCCCGGGCAATCATTTATTAACGGCGTTACTGAATATGTGACAGTGCCAATAACTGAAGTAGTATTTCCTAAAGTCTGACTTATTATTGGCTGTGGTGTAATTTCTTCAATTGCGCCTGTTATTGACCCTAAAGGATTTATTACAGGTTTACCCCAAATATATTTAGTTCCTGAAGGGACAATGTTGCCTCCTCCATTTTTCGGCGAAATACTAAAAGAAGTACCACTGCATATTGTATCTTTATAATTATCCGTAACTTCTGGTTTAGGATATATCGTAATTGTATAATTATATTCTACTCCGGGACATTGTGTTGTTCCCGACAATGTTGCCTTTGCCTTGTAAACG
Organism: uncultured Maribellus sp.; assembly: GCA_964476535.1. Lineage (GTDB taxonomy): Bacteria > Bacteroidota > Bacteroidia > Bacteroidales > Prolixibacteraceae > Draconibacterium. The sequence continues at coordinate 2,558 of CAYZBC010000301.1, read as the reverse complement.
ATCGATATAGGATCATCTGTCGTATTTGTCAAAGTTTCTGATTCAATGGTATTCGTTCCTGACAATGGTATGTTTGGTGTAATACCAACTGGTTGCACTATTGACCAACTTAAATCTGCCCCTGGGCTTGTACTGCTAAGCAATACTTTTGTTGTTGTTTCTCTGGAACAAATTGTCTGGTTTGGTTCCGAAAAATCAACTGATGCAGATGGAAATACTGTAATTGTAAATGTTTCACTTTCACTTTCACATCCATCTACAGAAGCAATTACAGTTACTGTTGATGTAATCGAACCTGTTGTACTGTTTTTTGCAGTAAATGGTTGAATATTACCTGTACCGCTACTCGGTAATCCAATGGAAGAATTTGAATTGGTCCATTTAAAAATTGATACCGGTTCATTGTTGCTGAAACTAATTGTTGATGTTATTTCTCCATTACAATATTCTTGATCGACTAATGCTACTGGAGGCGATGGCTTATCATTAATAGTTATTATGGCAGATCCGGTTGGAGTCATAGAGCAATCGCCTGAACCGTCATCTTTCACGCCCACCAAATTATATAGATACACACCAGTCGTATTTGTAGGAGCTTTAACTGTTACTGAATTTCCGGTTATGGTTGTAATGGTCTGGTTTGGTCCTCCATCAATATTGTATGTGAATGTGTATGGCGCTGTTCCATTTGCTCCTGTAAAAGTAATATCAGGTTCTGGATCATCTAAACATACTTCAGTTGTTCCTGATATTGTTGCTGTTGGTGCTGAATTAACAATAATCACAACAGTTCCTGTTTGAGATTGTGAGCAAGACGATGCACTTACCCTTACCAAAGAATAAGTAAATGTTCCTGCCACATTGGTTGGTGCTTCTATTGTAACGCTATTATTGCCTGCCTCAGTTTTTACTGTTTTGCTTGAACCGTTATTAATTTTGTATGTAAATGTATAAGGTTGGTTACTGTCAACTCCCGTAAAAGTTATTATTGGAGGTGTGTCTCCAAGGCAAACTTCTGCTCCTCCTGACATTATAGCTGTTGGTGCTTCGCTAATGGTTACTTGTTTTGTTTTACTGGTTTCGCCACAACTGCTATTTTTCGCTGTAAGTACTACATTATATACACCTGTGGCTGTATATGTATGTGTTGTTGATGCATCTTCTGGTAAAGAATTTTTTATCTCCAAAATTGGAGAACCATCTCCAAAATCCCATGTGTACTTAGCTTCTTGTGTGCAATCACTGTTGTATCCTGCAATTGTTTTATTTGTAAAAGTAATGCTTGTATTTACACAAGAAGATGGGGCGATAAAATCCGCTTCTGGCACAGAAAAAACAGTAATAGGGTATACGTCTGAACCAGAAGGAATTTCTGTGCAGGCATTTGTAATTGATAGTACTGCAGTAAAGAAGTTTTCCGGGCAATTTGTTTTATTATATGAATGTGGAACTGGATAGTCGGTGGAGGCAGATGGGTCAGCAGCATTGTAATTTGGAGTTTTTACCATATCATCGTGATATAGAGTAACAATACCTGAATCATCTCCATAGTCAATTTCATATCTTGTTCCTGGGGAGTGCGGCCCCCAGCCAACAATTGAAAATTCCAACGGCTCTGTTGGGCTACAAAGTCTTATTGTATTTCCGGGGTTAAAAAGAGATCCTGATGGATTTGTTTGGTTTTTAACAATAAATAAAACGTCGTTATAACAGCCGTTTGAGCCTTTTGCTTTAATTACCATGTTGAATGCCCCTAGATTATAAGTATGGTCTGCAGGAAACTTAGCATCAGGAGTGCTACTTCCATCGCCCCAGTCAATAGAATAAGATTCAACACAAGTAGATTTTGAATCATTATTAACAGTTATTGAATATTCTGGATTCTCATTTGACGCGTTATCACAATTATTAAATGGATTATTACCAAACTCATCATCTTTATCACTAAAACTTATATCAGGTTTCTCTTTAACTTCAATTGTTTTTTCTGCAACTGCTGAAATATCATCAGCATCAGTAACAGTTAGTTTAACAGCAAAAGATGCAGTTCCACAGCCTAAAGAATTAAAAGGATGTGTTGGATTCTCATCTGTAGAGGTGCCTCCATCTCCAAAATCCCATGAATATTTAAACGGATTTTTGCCTCCTGTTACAGTTGATGTAAATATGATTGGTGCACCAGAGCAAGAATTATCATTTGTGAAAGTAAAATCAACTGTTGGATCATCTGTTACATTTGACTTTATACCTGTATTCGTGTTTATGTAATTTCTAATTGTATCTTTTATTTGGGGTATTCTTTCAACTGTTTTGATTAAACAATTATCATTCTGCAAATTGGACTTTGTTGTAGCAACGTTTATCAGATTTCGTAATTCATAATGAATATTTCGTTCAAACGCATAAGAGTTAACTTTGGTTAATAATATGAATACTATTAAAAAAAAGTATTTGAAAAAGTTATTCATGTGTTGATGGAAATATTCAAAAATATGTAAATAACTTTATAGAGGTCAGTAGATAAATACATATATTTACATCCCATATAAACAAGGGAA
>CAYZBC010000300.1:0-6430 GCA_964476535.1 uncultured Maribellus sp. | reverse complement strand
TTTTGGATCCCGAGGCAAGCCTCGAGGTATTAAACCTTAATGAGAATAAAAAATCAAATCTATAATTTGGCTTCAACTTGCAGACTAAATAGTAAATTTTATATTCTTTATAAAGAAAGTACCCATAACTAAAATACTAGTTAAGACGTTTAAGAACAAAGACTAATTCTTTATCACAAAATAATAACACAATTATACTTTTACCAAAATGAAACAAGTGCTTTACCAAAAATTTATTCTCCAAATATTTATTCTATTTCTCTTTTCTTTTCAAATTTTGGCACAGTCTGTTGTAAATCCTGTGGCTAAAAACGATAATGTGGAGATTGGAGTTGTAGAACATCTGGACGATTATCTTCCCGACAGTATTCTGCTTATTAACGAAAAAGGCGAGCAAGTTTGGTTGGCCGATATAATCGACAAACCAACCATTATCAATTTTGTATATTACCGTTGCCCGGGAATTTGCAGTCCTTTAATGGAAGCAGTTGCAGGTGTAATGGATAAGTCGGAAATGATACCGGGGAAAGATTATCAGGTACTTACAATTAGTTTCGACCCCAGCGAAACGATTGATTTGGGCGTTAGAAAAAAGGCGAATTACCTAAATCTGATGAACAACGAAGCTAAAATAGAAGAAGCCAAAACGGGTTGGCTGTTTTTTACCAGCGATAGCGCAAGTATTGTTCGGGCAACAAATGCCACCGGATTCAAATATAAAAGAACAGGCAACGATTTTTTGCATGCTGCTTCATTAACAGTTGTTAGCCCCGACGGAAAAATTACCCGATATTTAAATGGAATGTTTTTCCTCCCGTTTGAATGGAAAATGGCTATTGTTGAAGCATCGAAAGGGCAATCGGGACCAACTTTAAATAAAGTGTTGCGCTATTGTTTTTCGTACGACCCGGTTGGACAAACTTATGTTATGAATATTACCAAAATAAGTGGAACATTAATTTTATTTTTTGCTGCAATCTTTTTACTATTTTTAGTTTTCAAACCAAAAAGAAAGAAAATTTAAACTAAATTCTATGCAAACAGGACATTCTGCCAATGAAGCAAACTATTTAACCTACAAGGGAAAATACAAAGGTTTGCTCGGATGGATTTTTTCAACCGATCATAAAAGAATTGGACTTCTTTATTTGTATTCCATAATGACCATGTTTTCTGTTGGCGTTTTACTAGGACTTGCCATGAAATTTGAATTGCTTGCTCCGGGAAAAACAATAATGGCAGCGCAAACCTACAACGCGGCGTTTACTGTACACGGAGTAATCATGATTTTTATGGTTGTGATACCCGGCTTACCTGCTGTTTTTGGAAACATTATGTTGCCAATAATGATTGGTGCAAAAGATGTTGCATTTCCGAAACTTAATCTCCTTTCGTGGTGGTTGTACGTTTTGGGAGTAATGTTAGTATTGTCTGCATTGCTATTTGGAAATGGTGCACCTGACACTGGCTGGACCTTTTATGCTCCCTACAGTTTTAAGTCGGGCACAAATCTTCTCCCGGCCGTTTTTGGAGCATTTGTATTGGGTTTCTCCTCCATATTAACCGGACTAAATTTTTTGGTAACAATTCACAGATTGCGGTGCCCCGGAATGAAATGGACAAAACTTCCACTTTTTGTTTGGACTTTATACGGAACGGCATGGATTCAATTGTTAGCCACCCCGGTAATTGGAATTACATTGGTATTAGTAGCACTTGAAAGGGTTTTTGGAATTGGAGTTTTCGACCCGGCATTGGGCGGCGATCCCGTTTTATATCAACACCTGTTTTGGATTTATTCCCATCCGGCAGTATATGTAATGATTCTTCCGGCAATGGGTGCAATCTCCGAAATAATTCCAACATTCTCACAAAAACAGATTTTTGGGTACAAAGCAATTATTGCGTCAACTATGGCCATTGCATTTGTTGGCTATTTAGTTTGGGGACACCACATGTTTACTGCCGGAATGAGTGGAACCGCACAATATTACTTTTCACTTCTTACTTTTATAGTAGCAATTCCGAGTGCCATAAAAGTTTTTAACTGGATTTCAACCATGTACAAAGGTTCAATAAATGTGCAAACACCATTGTATTGGGCAGCCTCGTTTATTTTTGTATTTCTGATTGGAGGTTTAAGCGGATTGGTTTTGGGTGCCCTTGCCACCGATATTTATGTACACGACACCGCTTTTGTAGTTGCTCACTTTCATTATATCGTATTTGGCGGAACAGGGTTTGCATTCTTTGCAGCCATGCATTATTGGTTTCCTAAAATATATGGTCGCATGTACGACAAAGGATGGGCAAATACTGGCTGGTTAGTATTTTTTATCGGGTTTCTTGCTTTATACACACCCATGTTTTATCTGGGAATGATGGGAATGCCTCGCCGTTATTACGATTACCTGGATGAATTCCATGGTGGAAATATTCTCAGCACTTTTGGTTCGTGGATTATGGTAACCGGATTAATAATTATTATTACAAATCTTGTTCGCTCAGCGCGAAAAGGAGAACCTACAGGAATGAATCCATGGCATAGTAAAACATTGGAATGGACAGTAACATCGCCGCCTCCAGTTGAAAATTTTGACGAATTACCGATAATTGGTAAAGATGACGGACCTTATAATTACAAATAAACCAAATCTAAATTATGGAAGAAACAGCGCATACTGAACATGTCCATTACGATGCAGAAGCATCAAAAATTGGAATGTGGTTGTTTATTTTTACTGAGCTGCTACTTTTTGGTGGACTATTCATTATCTACTCGGTTTACCGGTTCAAGAATCCAGAAGCTTTTCATTTAGCAGCTACTGAATTAAATACAACCATTGGAGCATTAAATACCGTTTTGCTTTTAATTAGTAGTATGACCATTGCCATGTCAACCACTACCCTTCAATTAAAAAAGAAGGGAGCAACATTGGGGCTATTGGTAATTACTTGTGTTATTGGAGTTGTGTTTTTGGTGAATAAATATTTTGAATGGGGTGTAAAATTTGACCATGGAATTTGGCCGGGGTCGGAACATTTGCTAAACGATTTCAGCCAGGGCGAAATTCTGTTTTTTGGGCTCTACTTTGTTATGACAGGACTTCACGCATTGCATATTATAATCGGTCTCATTATTATTGTTGTTGCAGTATGGCGGGTTCAAAAAGGTACGATTCACGAAAACCGCCCTTCGCTACTCGAAAATGCAGGATTATACTGGCATTTAGTTGACCTTATTTGGATTTTTCTGTTCCCGTTATTCTATTTAATCACCTAACAAAACCGAGATTATGGCTGAAGAGAAACATCACATTGTACCCTACAGAGTTTATATAATTGTTCTGGTAGCTTTGTTGGTTTTAACATTTGCCTCAATAGGAATTACAGAAATTGAATTAGGGGCATACACCGTGGCAGGTGCTCTTATTTTTGCATGTATAAAATCGTTTTTAGTGTTAACTTACTTTATGCATCTAAAATACGACAAAACATACATTAAAATAATGGTCGGTTCTGTTTTCGTATTATTTATTGTAATATTAGTTTTTACATTTTTAGATTATTTATACCGATAAATATGTATAGTCCAGAAGTTACACAAGCATCTAATTTTGTACAAGGAGTCGACACCGCATTCCTTGTAATTTTAGGAATTTCTTTCTTTTTCCTGATTGCATTGACGGTGGTGATGATTTATTTCATTTACAAATACAACAAAAAACGAAATCCGGTTGCAACCCAAATTCATGGGAGTACAACCCTTGAAATAATTTGGACTGTTGTTCCTTTCCTACTCACTTTAGTAATGTTTTATTATGGTTGGGCAGGTTGGAAACCCATGCAAAAAGCACCAAAAGATGCAATGGAAGTTACCGTTTACGGAAGAATGTGGAATTTTAGTTTCGAATATGAAAACGGAAAACGAACAGATACTCTTTTCTTACCAAAAGATATACCGGTAAAATTAAACCTAGTTGCAATGGACGTTCTACACAGTTTGTATATTCCCGCTTTTCGAGTAAAACAAGATATGGTACCCGGAATGGAAAATAATTTTATGTGGTTTGAGCCGCAACGAGAAGGCATTTACGAACTGTTTTGTGCCGAATATTGCGGACTGCAACATTCGTATATGTACACTTATGTAAAAGTTATTGAGGAAACAGTTTTTAATGATTGGTTGATTGACACGACACAAGTTGCGGCTGTGGATATTGAATCGCCCACTGCCACCGGAAAACGAATTATGCAAAATATTGGTTGTTTTGCATGTCATACTTTGGACGGGACTAAACTGGTCGGCCCAAGTTTTAAAGGAATTTGGGATATTCAACGAACAGTAATTACAGGGAAAGAAACCAGACAGGTTTTGGTTGATGAAGAGTACATCAAATCTTCCATCTACGATCCAAATGCCGATGTAGTTGATGGATTCTCAAAAGGGCTGATGCTTTCGTACGAAGGACAACTATCTGAAGATGACATCGCTAATATTGTAGAATACCTAAAAACGGTGAAATAATTTGCATTTGATAATTCACAATGAAAAGAACCGTTCCTTATAATTTTATTGTAGAAGGAACGGTTCTTTTTCTAATATCTTAATGAAAAAGTACAAAGAATAATACAAATCGATCTATTTTGAAATCATATTTGAAAATTATATTTGAGTTGGGCAAAGTACGCATTTCTTTGCCCATTGCTTTATCGGCACTTACCGGATACGTAATGCTTACAGGCGAGTTAAACAGGCAAGGATGGTTGCTTTCGTTGGGGGTATTTTTAATGTCGTGCAGTTCCAGTGCCATAAATCATTGGCAGGAACGCGATATCGACGCAAAAATGCCACGCACTAAAAACCGACCCATTCCATCGGGTAAAATTAGTGCAAACGGAGCTTTTGGAGTTGCAACCGGTTTTGCTGTCGCAGGTTCGGTTTTGCTTTTTCTAAGCAACCCAATTATGGCACTGATTCTGAGTTGGGCGACGCTGTTTTCTTACAACTTAATATATACACCATTAAAAAAAGTTACCGCGTTTGCAGTTATTCCAGGTTCAATGGTGGGAGCTTTGCCTCCAATGATTGGATGGGCCGGAGCCGGAGGCAATTTATCGTCTGAAATAATTTTATTAGTTGCCTCTTTCTTTTTTATCGGACAAATTCCGCATTTCTGGATGTTGTTAATGATGTTTGGCGATCAATACAAATTAGCAAACCTTCCAAGTCTGAATCAAATCTTCAACGAAAGTCAAATCAAACGAATTACCTACACTTGGGTTTTAACTACCGTAGCATCAGCACTGCTGGTTATCTTTTTTGTTTTCACCAATAAATTAATCATGTTTGTGTTATTATTTTATACCTTTTATCTGCTTATATCCTTAACGCTGGCAGTGTTGGTTCAAAAGGAGTTAAAAGTACGCCCGGCATTTATCAAGCTTAATTTTCTTTATCTTTTTATGATGTTCTTTTTGATTTTGGATAGTTTGATTTAAAACTTATGTTTTAAAAACAACAAATTTTAACTAACTATTTTCTTCGTCGAAAATATATATTATTTTTGGTTCTAAAAATCAATTTCAAATTAACCAACCATGAAGAATTCCATTTTTGCATTGCTGTGTATCCTTTGTTTGATTTCATCGAATGTATTTTCACAGGACGCACTAGAACTTAAAAAAGGAATTATTAACAAAACCGATGGTACAATAATAAAATTCAATTCACTTAAACAAAATGGAACGGAATTTATAATTGAGGAAAAAGGATCTGTTGTTGTGCACAAATTCAATCAAAACGAAATTTTGTCAATAAGTAAAAAAGATGGAGATAATACTGTTTTCTTTGGATTACTAATAGGAGCTTCGGGATGTTTGGGTGCGATTTTAGGTGCAAATAGTGCACAAAGAGATTTAGAAAATCAGGGAATGACAGTCGACCCAAATTCTAAAAGAAATATTGTATTAACATTAACCGGGATTTCTACCGCAGCGGGAGTAATTTGGGGAGCGCTCACACCCAAGTATGCTAAGGTTTACGAAAATCCGAATTATGCAAATCGGTTTATCAATCATTTAAATCTGTCTTTATGTATGGAAGAAAAGTTTCAAATGGGCATTCAATATAAATTTTAAAAAATAAAAACCATGAAAAGTCAACTCAAATCAGGATTAATTATCATTTTTGCTGTGATTCTCGCATCTTGTTCGTCAACAAAAAAATTAGCGACACCAGATCCAAACAAAACCCTTCCAGCTCCAGCAGACAAGGCACTTTTATACGTTTTACGTCCAAGCTCTTTGGGTTTTGCAATTAATTTCAAAGTATCAGTTGATGATGAATTTTTAGGTATGACAAAAGGGAGAAACTATATTTTTACTTATCTCGAACCGGGAAAACATACCATTTTATCGAAAGCCGAAA
>CAYZBC010000299.1:0-6439 GCA_964476535.1 uncultured Maribellus sp. | reverse complement strand
ACTGGGTAATTGATGTCCGGGGGTATAAAAAGTGGACCTTTTTTCTTGTTGTAGTAGGGATGAATGCAATCACTATTTGGGTCGGTCAGCGATTGATAAATTTTGAGTTTACATCGAATGCGCTTTTTGGTGGGGTATCTAAATATTTAGGAATAATAGGCCCTATTTTTCTTGTTTTTACCGTTTTGATAATAAAATGGTTGGTGCTTTATTTCCTATACAAACGGAAGATTTTCTTAAAAGCTTAATAATAAGTATTTAGAGTTAGAAGAAAGTAAAAGTTATTTTGATATTCTTCTACTTTCGGTAAAGTTATTTAGAGATATTCAAAAATGACTTTCCCTTATTATTATTATTTAAGAATATCCATAAATATTTTTTGAATGAATATAAAAAAACCAAAATTAATCTCAGAACTCGACCCAGGTTTGTTTTCATTTGATGTCGGGTTGCCTGACAAATCAGGTCAGGAATGTTCAGAGTCTGATTATAACAAGGCTGTGGGTGATACTCTAAATACAATTAAGCCATACATTAGTAATAAGGCAACTGTTTGCATCATAGTTGATGATTATACACGTTCAACGCCAACAGCCCAAATACTTTCTTTCCTGATGCCAGCTATTGAGGGTAAAGGCATTAAAAAGGAAAATGTGTTTTTCCTGTTTGCTTCAGGTTCGCACCGGTTGATGAATGAAAAAGAGAAACGGGCACGTTTGTCTGATAGTATTTTTGAAAACTACCGTTCAATGGACCACTGTTTTTTCGATAAGAATCACCTTCAAAAAATGGGAAGTTTCGACGATGGAGCACCAATCTATATTAATAAACATGCACTTGAAGCTGATATTAGGATTGCAATTGGGACATTAGTACCCCACATGCCTGCCGGATTTTCAGGTGGTGCTAAAATGCTTTTACCGGGTGTCGCCGGCGAAGATACGGTACATCACATGCACGTTGTTGGGGCACTTGATCCCATGCAGGCAATTGGCGTAACTGGCACACTTCCACGGAAACTCATGGAAGTTCTTGCAAAAACTGCCGAACCGTTTGTAATTTTGAATGTTATTTTAAATGCCGATGACAATCCCGTTGGGATTGTTGGGGGGCATTATATCGAGGCGCACAGGCGTGGTGTTGAGATTGCGAAAAAAACCTATTTTGTAGAAATACCTGAATTGGCAGACCTGGTAGTATCTGATACGAGAAGCCACGATTCAGACATGACTCAGGCAAATAAAGGCCTTTTTTCTGCTGCTTTGGCTGTTAAGGAAGGGGGCGAAATTCTGTTGGTTTCAGATTGCATTGATGGTGTTTCCCCCGTGCATGGTAAAGAGATGCTCGATTTTGGTATATTAACCAATCCGGAGGTAGAAAAGGCACTTGAAGCAGGAGAGATAAAGGATCCTATGTCGGCGATTGAAGTTCTGCACAATAATGTGGTCAGAGAGAAAGCAAAACTTTATTTATATTCCCCCAATATTACCAATGAAGAGGCAACGCAAATGAACTTTGAATATGTGGAGGACCTGAAGGAGTTCGTTACTACACGTAAATCCGAAGGGCAAAAAATAGGGCGTTTGAGGTCGTCAACTTTTGTTGTTCCTTATATAAAACAATACAAATGAATAATCAATCGTATCTGATAATAAAAAACGGAACTGTTATAACCCCTGAACGGGAAATCGGGGATGGTGTTGTAATTGTTCGAGGTGAAAAAATAGTAGAGGTTGGTAAACGCGGCGAGGTTGAAGAACCAGTTAATGCTGAAATTATAGATGCCAACGGGGGATATATCTCACCCGGTTTAATCGATATCCATGTCAACGGGGCAAACGGGGCCGATGTTTCTAAAGTTGATTCAGAAACTTTTTCGACAATGGGAAATTTCTTCGCCAAGTATGGAGTTACTTCGTATGTTGGCACAACAATTACTGCTGCACCCAGCGATATTATTAAAGCCTTACAATTTGCTCGAGGCCACATAAAAGATAATAAAATTGATGGCGCCCAACTTTTAGGAATACACATGGAAGGGCCGTATATCAGTCCCGAACAAAGTGGTGCTCATCCAAAACAGTTTCTGGCTCTGCCTAAACCCGAGCATTATTTGCAGTTTCTTGAATACAGCGATGTGTTATTAAAGATGACAATTGCACCTGAATTGGAAGGAGCCGAACAGTTGGTAAAAGATTTACGCAAGAACAATATTGTCGTTTCTGCGGGACATACAAACGGTATTTATTCCGAGATGAAAGATGCAATTGATGCTGGTGTCAATCACTCAACGCATTTCTTTTGTAATATGTCACATTTTCGTCGCGATAAATTAAAACGTGTTGCCGGAGTTGTTGAAACTCTTTTATACGATGACAGAGTTACCGCAGCGCTCATTGGCGATGGATGGCACGTTGGTCCGCAGTTGATGAAACTGCTTGTAAAAGTAAAAGGAGTTGACCGAGTTTGTTTTGTTACCGATGCAATGTCGGCAGTAGGCTTACCCGATGGAAATCATAAAATTGGAGATGTTGATGCTGTGGTTAAAAATGGCATCGCACGTTTAAAAGACAACACTGCTTACGCCGGAAGTGTTACAACCATGGATGTTTGCGTGAGAAATGGCATTAATCAGGTTGGATTATCGCTAGTAGATGCTGTTCGAATGTCGTCGTTAACGCCTGCTAAAATAATTGGGATTGCTAACAGAAAAGGCAGTCTCGAAAAGGGGAAGGATGCAGACATTGCCATATTTAACAAAAACATTAAAGTTACCCGAACAATTGGCCGAGGAGCAATAATAAACTAACTAAATTATAATGAATAGATCAACAACAAATTATGCATGGATGGTAGTGGGCATTCTTTGGTTTGTGTCCATGCTAAACTATCTCGACAGACTTCTAATTGCATCGATGCGAACGCCAATTAAAGCAGATATTCCGATGACCGATGCAGAATTCGGATTATTAACCTCAGCATTTTTAATTATTTATGCGATACTTAGCCCACTGGGTGGTTATCTGGCGGACAGGTACAGTCGTAAATGGGTAATTTTCAGCAGCCTGTTATTGTGGTCAGTCATTACATTATTAACCGGGTTTGTACAAAATTACACCCAATTAATTACAACCCGTGCGATTATGGGGATTAGCGAAGCTTTTTACATGCCAGCTGCGGTTGCCCTTGTAATGGATTATCATAAAGGTTCTACCCGTTCAAAAGCATCCGGAATATTAATGACCGGTTTGTATGCAGGAATGGCCCTTGGTGGGTTGGGAGGATATATTGCCACGATTTGGAGCTGGCAGATTGGTTATCATCTTTTTGGGGCACTCGGTATTTTTTATGCTGTTGTGGTATATTTCACTTTAAAAGATGCCCCTAAAGACAAAGAGGAGCAGGAAACCGAGAAATCAGGGAACAGCTTTAATTTTATTGAAATGCTTAAAAGCCTTTTTAGTTCCAGGGGGTATTTATTAATTCTTTTATATGGATTATTGGGAGGGGTTTGCGTTTGGCTTATTTATGCTTGGCTGCCAACATTTTTCCAGGAAGGGTTCCATTTGTCGCTTGGCAAAGCAGGTGTATCAGGGACTTTTTATGTCCAGGTTGCGTCTTTAATTGGAGTTCTCGTGGGAGGTTATCTTGCCGATAAATGGGCGGCTAAAAGCAACAAAGGAAGGATATACATTACTGCAATTGGTTTTATTATCGGGGGGCCGTTCCTTTATTTAATGGCAGCAGCCGATTTGTATTGGATTGCAATCCTCGGCATTGTTGTTTTCGGGTTAACTAAAGGGAATCACGATGCTAACTTTATGCCAATTATTACCCAGGTCGTCGATAAAAAATACAAGGCAACCGGATATGGGATTATGAGTTTCTTTAGTGTTTTGAGTGGCGCTTTAATGATATATGTCGGAGGTTATTTAAAAGACATAGGCATTTCTCTCGATTTGGTATTTAAAATTGCAGGCATTGGTATCCTGATATCAGGATTTGTGCTACTGGCAATCCGTCCCGATAAAGAAAATTAAATGTAGATTAAATTAATAAGGAATATGAAAATTGTAAATCCATTGAAAAGTATCGACACCATTATTTCGGTTATTAACAGTGCAGAAGAATACCTTGTTTTAGTATCGCCATATACCGATTTAAACGGTTGGGGAAACCTGAAAAATGCTATTAATGATGCCACAAAAAGAGGTGTTGAAGTTTCGTACTATGTAAGAGAGGAAGAGGGAGTACCCGGCACCGAAGAGTTAGATGTAACACTTTACGAAGTGCCAAATTTGCACTCGAAAATGTTCTTTTCAGAAAGCAAAGCTGTTATTGGTTCGGCTCATTTAAAGTATAATGAAGACATTAACTGGACATATATTCTGGATAAACAGAGCGAATACGAAGACATGCAAGGTTTTTTTGAAAAAAACATCAAACCTCTTGCTGTAAGAAATAAATAACAATATTATCAAATTCAAAAAAATGAAATTCATAGATATAAAAGAAAATTATAACAGTATTATTTCGCTTGTTGAGAGCGCAGAGAAGTTTCTTGTCCTCGTTTCACCTTTTAATGATTTTGAAGGATGGGACAGGCTTAAAAATTCTATCAATAACGCTACAGAAAGAGGCGTAGATGTACAGTATTATGTCAGGGAAGGAGAAGGTTACAACGGTATGGAAGGTTTAAAAGTCAACCTTTTTGAAGTGCCAGGGCTTCATGCAAAAATGTACCGATCGGAAAAAGAAACGTACATAAGTTCAGGAAATTTAACGAAAGACACAAATATTAATTGGTACATAAAACTCGATTCTGAAGAAGAGGTAAAAGAAATTGTTGAACAATTTTACAAAAAACTAATCCTTCCGGCTGCCGTTCCTTATCAAGAATAATTGCCTTCAGTTTGGCAATACCTAAATTCATAATTAATATGATAAAACGATTTATTATACTTATTTATAGCTGCTTTTTTGCTTTTCAAATAAATGCGCAAGACAGTAGTTTTTCTAATCATTTTAATGAAGATAATAAAATAACGGCCCCGGCTACCAAAGGAATAATTATTGCAGGCAGCTCAATTACTTGGGGTGCTGGTAGTATTTCCGACCGATTTTCGGGATTAGTACTTGATTATATTCAAAACGAATTGGCGACAACTATTTTATGTTCCGACATGAAATACAACAGAGAGATTTCCGATTTCAAAAATCCTTTGCAATATAAAGGAGTTGGCAAACGTGTAACTGGTGTAAATTCTTCTGTAGAATTCGATTTATATGGCGACGAAATTGCAATCTGCCAAACAAAACTTCGTACTACAAATTATGCAATTATTCAGGTAAAAGCCGATGGCGAAATTATTGGCAGGTTTACAAATCATAACGAAACCGTTGGCAACGATGAGCAGCACTTTACAGGTGATGGAATTTCAGTAAAATTTCAACTAAATTATCCGGCAACATACGCACACCAGGTAAAAATTAATGACGAATTTCAAAACGGAAAAATATACACCGGAGGCTGGACAAGAGCAATTCCTGAAAATCCGGGTTATCTTGTAATTCGGAAGTTCGATAAAAATCAGAAACCTGTTCACTACATTTGGTTTAAAAGTCCACCCAAAAAAGGGGCAAAAATTTCTATTAATTATAAATATGGACGAATCATAATTTTCGAAGGTTCAACCGTTGGTCAGATGGCAAGCGACGAGGAAAATGAATGTTCTTATGGAGAAGGAGAAATTTCTTTCGACCCGGCAAGTCCTGCAAAATTATCTTCTGGATTAGAGTACCGCGAAATCGATAAAAATGCCTTTTGGATTCATAAATTTACTGAACAAAAAAGAAGACATTTCGAGATTGAAATAATTGATGGAGTAAACCCATATTTTGTTATCAACTTTGCCTCAAACCGATATCATAATTTTATGAATGCCGGAATTGGAGGTTGGACATTGGCAAATTTGTTAAACGAAGATGGTATAAATGATTACAACGAATTCTTCTCAAAATTCACACCCGACATACTTGTAAACGAAAGTGCTACAAACGACGATTGGGCTTTTGGCGAACGAAAGTTGAAACGTACTTTAACAGGTTTGAGTGAAAAAGAGGTTAAAAACCTTTGGGCACTGGAACTCGCGAATGTTACTTTTCAGCAAAAAACAAACGATTACAAAGCAACTGTAAATACAGGTTTAATTTCGGATATAAATAAATTCTCCTTAGAATGTCCTCAACTAATTAATTCTGAAGTTGCTGTAGGAGATATTATCAGAATTGGAAATTATTATGGAGATAATAAACAAGTTGTTTGTCGCGAAATTGAGGGGGTTGATTTACTGAATGGAAAAGTTACCTGGCTCGAACCAATAAACCCGGAACTGATTTTAAATGTTCAAACTTTATCCGATATAGTTGGGGCAGAATG
>CAYZBC010000298.1:0-6443 GCA_964476535.1 uncultured Maribellus sp. | reverse complement strand
ATATTCCATTTTCTCCGCCAAATATTCCAAATTCATGTTCAAGAACGCAAATATTTGCATCGCTGAGATTAATAAACTTTGCAGCTTTTAAATAGTCGCGTTGATGTTCCTGCCTGATGGATAATTTTACTTCTTCGGGGTAATTATAGGTTTTATCATGATCCGTCATAGCCACAATAAATCCTTCAACAGACTTATTACTTGTTTCATTATCCGGTGGTGCTAACGCAGGGGTTTTCATCGATTCGTAAAGATTCCTTGTAAAAGTAGCGATACCACATTCTCGTGGCGGATATGTTCCAATAAAAGCAAGTTTCATATGTGTATAATTTAATTTATTTGTTTTTATAAAATCACAATTCATCTGTGCAGATGAAAAGGGAAATCTTGTTTTATCTATTTTATTTAAAAGCAACAACCAATTTCCGTTGTTTCTTTTGTTGCTGTGCCTTGTTGGTAACGGTGTGCTAACTATACTTTTATTCCTGTTATTTTCGCTAATATTGTGGATAAAAGGTGTCGTTATTCCTATATATGATGGTAAAACGTTACTTAAGTGTTTTTATTTATAATTTCATTAATTGGCTACTAATTTAACAAAACTTTTTGTGAAGTTCGTACAGTAGGAGAATTGGCAAAAAATAATTAAACAAATGCAGTAGAGTGCCGATTAACCTGATTAACCATTTTGTGCAACAAAAGATACGCTGTTAAATGGATTTGGCACGGAACACCAATATATAAATATTATCATCTTTATTTTTCTTCTGTTTCTTTAGCTTTCTTCATAGGATTTTGGCCAGAGAAACTGCCACCTCTTCTTCCTCCTCCAAAACTTGATTTGTACATTTGAAAACGCGTGGGTTGTATTTTTGCCGGCCACGAGTTGTTGTTAAGGTCAACATCGGCTGTTTCAAAAAACGGGTCGAGCGTAATGTTGGTCACCTTTTTATCGAACATAAAAACTTTTGATACCGAAAAATTGTCTTTTCGCCATATTTCCACAGGAATATTTTGCACCTCTTTTGTGCCATCCTCGAACTCAAATTGAAGAATAATCGGCATAACCAATCCTCCGATATTTTTAAAGTCGATTTGATAAAAATTGTAATTTTCAGTTAAATATTTTTTTTCATCAGCCGCAAGGCCAGATAAAATTCTGCTGTAACTTTTTCGATCATCTTCAGTAACCTTGTATTTGTTGTAGGTGGAATAAAAATCTAAAGTCGCCGGGTCTTTTTCAGTTGCGGTTTTTTCAATTTGAGTTTTGTTTCTAAGGTCAGAAATGGCCTCTTTTTCTTCATTACCAGCTTTTTTTAATGCTTTCTCAATGTCTGGGTTTTGTGTGTTGGGTTGATACCAAATTACTTTGTCCATCGAAATGTCAACATGGTCGGTAGTATAAAACCAACCTCGCCAAAACCAATCTAAATCAACACCCGAAGCATCTTCCATGGTTCGGAAAAAATCTGCCGGAGTTGGGTGTTTAAACATCCACCGTTGGGCATATTCTCTGAATGCAAAATCGAATAAATCGCGCCCCATTACAGTCTCGCGCAATATATTTAATGCCGCTGTTGGTTTGCTGTACGCATTGCTCCCTAGGTTCCAAACCGATTCTGAATTGGTCATAATTGGCGAAATGAATTTTTTGTCACCTTTCATGTAATCTACAATTTTGTATGCTTGCCCCGCACGCGATGGATACCCGCGTTCCCATTCTTGTTCCGTTAAGTATTGGGCAAAAGTATTTAATCCTTCATCCATCCATGTCCACTGACGTTCATCGGAATTAACAATCATAGGGAAAAAGTTGTGTCCAACTTCGTGAATAATTACGCTAATCATTCCATATTTTGCACGTTCACTATAAGTTCCGTCTTTTTCGGGGCGACCTCCATTGAAACAAATCATAGGGTATTCCATCCCAATACGGTTAGTGTGTACCGAAATGGCTACCGGATACGGAAAGTCAAAAGTAAATTTAGAATAGGTTTTTATTGTGTGTGCCACCACCTTTGTTGAATATTGTTCCCAAAGTGGATTCCCCTCTTTTGGATAGTACGACATTGCTAAAACTGTTCTGTCTCCAAACTTTACACCCATGGCGTCCCAAATAAATTTTCGTGAACTGGCAAAGGCAAAATCCCTAACATTTTTAGCTTTAAAAACCCAGGTTTTTTCGTCGGTCGCTTTTGTTTTCTCTGCTTCCTCTGCATCGTTTTGCGAAACAATTATTACAGGTTTTTTAGCAGTTTTTGCTTTTTCGAAAAGTTTAATTTGTTTCGAAGTTAATACATCATCCGAATTTTGTAATTCACCAGTGGCACCAACAATATGATCGGATGGAACGGTTAAACTTACCTCAAAATCGCCAAAAGGGAGAGTAAATTCGCCGGTTCCTAAAAACTGTTTATGTTGCCACCCTTCTACCTCGTTGTATACGGCCATGCGTGGGTAAAACTGTGCAATTGTGTACAAATAGTTGTCTTCGTCTTCAAAATATTCGTAACCCGAACGACCGCCATCTTTCATGCGGTCGTTTATATTGTACCACCATTTTATTGAAAATGTAAATGAATTGCCTGGCTCCAGCTGAGTGGGCAAATCAATTCGCATCATGGTTTTGTTTACCGTAAATTTAAGGTCGTTTCCATCTTTATCTTTTATCTCTTCCAGTTTGAAACCACCATCAAATTCATGATTCATTCTTTTTAATCGAGCAAATGAAATGCGGTCGCTTAATTTTGAGGTTTGTATTTTATAAGTGTCTGATTCTTTCGACCGCATATTTTGATCCATCTGCAACCATAAATATTTTAAAACATCAGGCGATTGATTCCGATAGGTTATAGTTTCCTCTCCATAAATTCGTTGCGTTTTATCGTCGAGCTTAATGGCAATTTTGTAATCAGCTTTTTGTTGCCAGTATTTGTGCCCGGGTGCACCCGATGCAGTACGATAAACATTGGGTGTGGCAAGTTCTTGTTTTAGTTGTCTGAATTTGTTTTTGTTCGTGTTTTCCTGAGCATTTCCTATAAAAATGAAATATAGCAAAATGACAACTAAAGTGAATAAATTTTTCATTACAAGAGAATATTTTAGGTGTTTTTTAGCAAAAGTTTGGATGAGTTAAAATTAATAAACTATTTCAATAAAATGTTTTTGTCACCAAAATATGTTTTCAATAATTAATATTGCTGCAATTCCTGATGCTGCACCCGAAATAAAAATTTTCCAGTTTTTGTGGTTCATCTTAAGAAAAATCATTGACAGAAAAAGAATAATAAATTGAATGGAAACAATAACAATTTGACCAATTTCCAAACCAATATTGAAAGCAAGGAGTGGAGTTACAATCGAGGATTCATTTCCCAATAATTCATTTAAATAATTTGAAAATCCCAGTCCGTGAATTAATCCGAAAAAAAGCGTTAGCAAATAGATAAATTGTGCTTTGCCTTTTTTTGAGATAAAAAGATTCAAAATGGCAGTAATTAGAATTGTAACTGGAATAAGAAATTCAATAATTTCGGCACGAATTATCACCAATTTTAAAGTAGAAAGCGCCAGTGCAACAGAATGTCCAATTGTAAATGCAGTGACCAGAATCAGAATTTTTCTGAATTGAGTATAACTGTACGCTGCACACAGAGCAAGAATAAAAACAATATGGTCGTATCCGTTTATGTCGATAATATGTTTGAATCCTAATCTAAGGTACAATTCGAACAAACTCATTTAATTTTATAATTTAGCGTTTATAAAAATTTTAGCGGGTGAAAATAGTTAAAAATTTATTTTTAGTCTTCTTATTCTTTCTAATTTGGTCGGTAGCTGCTATTGCACACCCTTTTTATGTGAGTATTTGCCAGATTGATTTTAACAAAGAAAATCATTCATTGGAAATATCAGTAAAAACATTTGCCGACGATTTGTTACTTGGTCTCGAAAAAGCCGGTTCAACAAAACTGTTTTTGGGTGAAGAGAAAGAGAATCCAGAAACCGGTCAAATTATTTTCGATTATATGAAAACGAATTTGAAATTTAAGGTGAACGGAAAAGATGTGAATTACTTGTTTGTGGGAAAAGAAATGGAGACCGATGTGGTTTGGTCGTATCTCGAAATTAAAGGAATTACAGAATTAAATAAAATTGAAGTGGAGTGCCGGATTCTTACAGAAATATTTGATTCGCAGAATAATATCATACAAATAAATAATGGACAAGGAATAAAAAGCTTGTTGTTAACCCGGCGAAAAACTATTGATTCAATAACATATTAACCTAAAATTTTATAATAATGAAAACCATCTGTTTTTTCCTAATTGTTTTAGTTTTCTCTCAATTTTTAGAAGCTCAAAATGCAGTTGAAAAAAATCTGTGTATGGGGGCTTATTATACCGAAGCCGAGGGTGCCCATAATCTTGCTGAATTGAAAAAAGGGTATCAAACAAAAGAAGAGTGGTTAGCGCGAACCGAAATAATAAAACAAGGTATCTTGAAAGGTGCAGAACTTGTTCCTTTTCCTAAGAAAACGCCTTTAAAACCAAGGTATACCAAAGAACGAAAATACGATGGTTATTCAGTAAAAAATGTAGCGATTGAAAGTTTGCCCGGTGTTTTTGTTACCGGAAGTTTATACATGCCTGAAAATACAGATGGAAAAATGCCTGGCATTTTAAGTGCTCACGGTCACTGGAGTAAGGCAGAAGATTACGGTCGTTATCGTGAAGATGCCCAAAACCGTTGTGCCAGTTTAGCTCGAATGGGAGCCGTGGTTTTTTCGTACGACATGGTTGGATACGGAGAAATGAAAGATGTTGGTTGGATACACAGGCATCCAAAAGCATTTAAACAACAATTATGGAACAGTATCCGGTCTCTGGATTTTTTGCTTTCTTTGGAAAATATTGATTCTGAAAGAATAGCTGTGACAGGTGCTTCAGGGGGTGGAACGCAAACATTTATGTTAACCGCAGTTGACGACAGAATTAAAGTATCTGTTCCGGTTGTGATGGTCTCGTCGCATTTTTTTGGAGGTTGTGTTTGCGAAAGTGGAATGCCCGTGCATAAAAGTAAAAATCACCAAACCAACAATGTCGAAATTGCGGCAATGGCTGCTCCGCGTCCACTCCTTCTGGTTGCCGATGGTGACGACTGGACCAAAAATACACCAACCGTTGAATTCCCTCACATTCAATACATTTATAAATTAATGGGGGTGGAACAGAATGTTGAATATGGATTTTTGCCGGATGATAAACATGGTTACGAACTATCGAAACGTAAATTTGTGTATCCGTTTTTGGCGAAATATTTAAAGCTCAATCTTTCGGTCATTCAAGATAAAAACGGTGAAATTGATGAAAGTGGGAATGTGATTGAACCTTATGAAAAAATGAAGGTTTTCTCTGCTTCAAATCCTTTGCCTGATTATACTGTTTTAACGAATGACGACGTAAAGTGGTAATAACAATTCAATGCAACTACTATTTGGGAAATTTTATAATTTTCAATGTGAGCTGTGAAAAATGGAAATACGTTAACAACAAAGAAGTTCGTCAAAAATTGACTCCATTCGAGCGATAAAATTATCTTTGCAATTCAATACTAAAACGATCGGTATGCAATTTATTTCTATGGTCGGAGGTTTTCTGGTAACTTTGGCATTGTTGTCTTATGGAATTGGCAGCATTACTTTGCAACGTTTTAAATTGGTTAGTCTAGGTGTTTTGTGGTTTCTATCTATAGGGATTTTTTTAGATATAGCAGCCACGGTTTGTATGATTATTGGCTCTCAAAATACGCCGTTTTCTATACATGGACTTGTAGGATATTCAGCTTTTTTGTTGATGTTGGTCGATTTAATTTTAGTTTGGAAAGTGTACAAAAAAAATGGGAAAAATACTTTTATAAATAAATCTTTGGTTTTGTATGCAAAATTTGCATACGGCTATTGGGTTATTGCTTATTTTACTGGTAGTTTGATGGTTGTTTTTTAATAGTGGAGGTTAAAATGGCAAAAGATTGGAAAGATAGATTGGGTACAGTGTATTCCACTAATCCTGATTTTCGGTACGAGAAGAACGGAGAAGAAGAATCGGAAACGCTTCCGCCGCAACAGCAAAATTTGAAAGTTAGTTTAGATCGTAAAAAACGAAAAGGGAAAAGTGTTACGCTTGTAATCGGATTTATTGGTGCAAACGACGATCTGAAAGATTTGGGTAAATTGCTTAAATCTAAATGCGGAGTAGGTGGAACGGTTAAAGATGGTGAAATTTTGATTCAGGGAGATTTCTGTAATAAAATCATAGAAATTCTAAAAAAAGAAAACTATAAAGTAAAACGTTCAGGCGGTTGACGGAAGTTTTCAATTTTCAGTCGCAGTCTCATTTTTCAGTCAATAAAAAAGGTCGATTATTGGTTTTAAGATTTAGGTA
>CAYZBC010000297.1:0-6460 GCA_964476535.1 uncultured Maribellus sp. | reverse complement strand
CTTTGGCATGGATAACGCGAGACCGTACCGAATCTATAAGAAAAAGTTTAGAAAGCTTTATTGAAAATACAATTGAGCCTTATCAAGGCTTGAATTTCATTGTATTTGATGACTCAACCTCAAAAAATTATAATACTAACAAACAGAACATTGAACTTCTTAACCAAAAATACAAGACCAATATAAAACTTATTGGTAGAACAGAACGAAAAGTATTCTTGAACAGGCTTATTCAAAAATTAGAAAACAAAGTACCTAAACATGTTGTAGAATATGGATTAATGGGGTTGAGTAGTATTGACCATCGAACAGGAGCGAATCGAAATACTTTTCAACTATTTACAACAGGAAAGTTTTCTCTCTTAACTGATGATGATATTTTTTGTAAAATTTCTAAAAACGGAGACGATGAGAAATTGACAATTACTTCTGATGCTTCATCTTTTGATGCATCAACTGAATTCTTTACCGGTCAAAGTGAATTAAATGATAAAGTAGTATTTGACTATAACGACCCAATAAGCATTCATCAAAAGTTACTTGGTCATTCTGTTGGCAGTTTAACCAAAAAATATAGACATCAGGTAAGCTTAACCAGAATTACTCCCAAATTTACCCTTGATAATCTAAACTCTGAAAAAAGGGTTCGGGTTACAATGATGGGAGCAGCTGGTGATTCAGGGGCAGGATCACCAATTTCAAAAATCTTTTTTCCGGCTAACAAACTTGTTCCGTTGATTTCGGATTTAGAAAACTTCATATCAAAGATGTATAGCCGCACAGTTCTTCAATCTCACAATTCCCTGACAGTTGGACCTCCCAGTTTTCTATTAGGGATGAACCTTGGAATTGATAACACGGAGCTCCTACCTCCTTTTCACCCAAACTTCAGAAATTCTGATGGAATTTTTGCTTCTGTATTAAAGAAATGCTTTAGTAATTGTTATATAGGCCACTTGCCTTTTGCTATTTCTCATATTCCTCCTGATGCAAGACCTGTGGATGATTCAGACCTAACTTCTACTTCAATCCGAATACCTGATGTTTTAAGGTTTTCCATTGATGAGTTCAATAATAGATCTGTTACAACAGAGGAAGGATTAAGATCTTTGGGCGTTTACCTTAGAGATATTTCAAAGAGATCGGATAATAGTTTAAATGAATATTTAAGCTTGATCAATACCAGTTTAATTACTAGTAAAATTAATAATACAGAGCAATTATATAAAAAACACAAACATATAAACAACCAGTGGTCTGAAATTATGGAGCAAAGAATGGAAACACTTTATACGTGCCTTCAAGGTGAGATTTCATCAATTCAATTTAGGGAGGTTGAAGGCTTGTCGTATGAAAACCAGTTGCTTACAGTTAGAAATGTGTATGGAAATTTTGGGGATTTATTGTTTTACTGGCCTGATATATATGTTTGTGTTGAAACATATAAAAAAGCATTAATAGATTGAAAAAACAATTGTATTTTATTATACGGTACAAAATAGGGCAGCAAACTTTTACAAGCAAAAGTAAATCTGGTTTGCTGCCCGCTGTACCACCTAACTTAGAAAGGAGGTGATGTGACAAAGATAGGTAGTAACTTATTATTATTATTATTATTATTATTCGAGAACTTAAAATTTTATTAAATGAAAAAAATTATTTATTTATTAGGGGTAATAGCAATTTTTGTTATTAATTTTCTAAACATCAGTGTCTTAGTCAATGATAGTGGTAAAGCACAAATAAAACTAAGTCAATTGCAGGCAGATGCAACATGTGAAGACATGAGTGATTTCGAAGGAGTTATTTTACTAATGGAAGAATGTTACTATTCGGGACCTAGAGGTAATTTTGCTGGTTGCGAGGATGGCGGTAGTGAATGTTCAGCACATTCTTAGTATAAGGAGAACAGTAGTTAAATTGAATTGCCCTGATAAATACTTCAGGGTAATTCTCATTTTCTGAAAATATGATTCAATTGATATTAAAGATTAGTAAAAAGGTTGTGCTAACTTGCATTCTATTGGGAGTCATTTTAGGATGCAAACAAAAGGAAATGCCAAATGATAAGACTACAATTAAATTTTCTTTCGACAATCAGAATTCTACATATGAAGACGTATTTGAATCTACCGAAATAATACAACTTGAAACGAATAAAAACTGCCTTGTCAGTGAAATCTCACAGATGGAGATCTGTGAAGATAAAATTTATATCCTAGATTGGAGATTGAATGCATTATATCTATTTAATTCGAAAGGCAAATTTATGACTAGTATTGGTAAAGTTGGAAGAGGTCCAGGAGAATATATTCGTCCAAGGTATTTTTTTGTGAATGAAAAAGAAAAATTAGTAAAAGTTTTTGATGCTCCCACTATGAAATTGATCTGTTTCGATTTGGAAGGTAATTTTGAAAGAGAAATAAAGTTTAATAACTATCTCCGTGGAATTTCTGAAACTGAATATGGATATTTAGGCTTTTGCTCAAATAAGGCAAATGATGGAGTCATCGAGGAACAAAAAAAATACATAAAGTATATAGAATTCGATAAAGAAGGCAAGGTTATAAAGTATATTAGGGGAGAAGAATCTATTGATAGAATAAATATTTCAAATTCCTATTTACAGAGCAATTTAGACAATAATGTTTCATTTGTTGAACCATTTATGCCATTTATATACTCAGTTGTAAATGATCATGTGGAAATAAAATATAAATTAGACTTTTCTGGGCACGGGCCATCCAAATCATTGATAAATAGAATTAAAAAATTAGACTACCCTTTAAATTCAATTGAAATTGAATTTCTTGATGAATTGATGCAAAACTATGCTTCAATATTCCATGCCTTTTTTGAGAATGATTCATGGGTACTTTTATCAAGTAACTTTAGAAACACAACTTTACTTTTTAATAAAAAAACAAAGAAAACATTTACATTTTCCCAATTGCTATATTCTGTCGATAATTGGAAGACTTTTTTCACTCCAATATGTTTAAGTAACGGTTTTATTTATGGACAGGTTGATTATCGAAGTTTAAAGGAAATTATTGAAAACAATAGATTTTCAAATAGAAGAAACAAAAGTCTCGAATTAATGCTCAACAATATGGATGAGAGCGATAATCCTTTAATATTAAAATATATGATAAATGAATAGAACCAACATTTCATATACAATAATTGTTTTATTGATTGTAGTTAATCTATTAATTATATCAAAGTATAAAAAAGAGCAATATCTAATGCAAGAATTATTGAAAAAATCGATCACTATTGATAAACGCCATAATTTATTAGTTGAATCAATTGAATATCGATTGGTCAATAGAATACAATCCGAAGGTTTGTATGTAGGACCTGAAATATTTAACTCAATAGACATAGGTTCCAAAATTATTTTACGCATAAATACTGAAAGTTGCCAAGCATGTATTGATAAGATCCATCAATCAATTGAAAAGTTGGAGGATAATCTAAAGAGCAAAATTATTGTATTAGGCTCTTTTAATAACTCAACTGAATATGAATATTATAGGCTTAGTGTGTTTAAAAAAATTAAAGTTTTATACTTAAAAAATGAATTTATTGTAGGTAATGTTATTGAGAAAAGTAAACAGCCTTATTTCTTTACAATTGATGAGAACAATAGAATACATAATGTTTTCATCCCAGATAAGAATTTTATGTTTTTAACAGATATATATTTAAAAAAAGTTATTCCATGTACAAATCAGTCATATTAATAATATTGTTTATTGCATTCTCTTGCAATAGAAAAAATGTCAAACATGGAGATGTTGACGTAAAATTTGACTATAAAAAATTGGATGTAGGTGAAATAAAATACAAGAGCTTGTTAAAATGCATGTTCAAATTTGAGAACGTAGGTGATAATCGTATTCAAATTGAGTCGGTAAATCCATCTTGTACCTGCATTTCTGCCAAATGGACAAAAACAATAATATTTCCAAATGATACTGGAAATGTTATTATAATGCCTAATACTGGTCGTTTAGGAGATTTTAAAGAAGCAGTTGTTATTTATTATAAGAATATAGAATTTACAGATACTTTATACATATCAGGAAGTTTAGTTTATGAATATTAATCTCTTTTGTTATCGAATCGGGAAAATAAATAAAAATGCACTTTTCATGATTGAGATTATTAAAATGTCTATACTTTCCTCCAAACTGAAGCGTTTAGATTTGTATAACAAAAGCCGTGTAGGGATGCAAAAATGGAGAGGGACATCTTAAAAAAGGCAATCAGCATCTTCTCCGTGAGCGATGGGAAATCTACCAGTTTATAAGCGACCACCGACCCTCGATTTTCTATAGAGATGATGTGTAAAGTGTTCAAAATAAGCAAAAGCAGTTATTACCGATGGATGAAAAGTGGTCTATTTAAACGTTGGCTTGAAAATGAACAGCTGCTGGTGAATATAAATAAAGTCTTTGAGGCTAGTTCAGGCAGCTATGGAAGTCCTCGGATTGCCACAGAGTTAAATACACTGGGTTTTCAGGTATCAAGACAGAGAACCGCAAGGATTATGAAAGCGGCAGGAATACGAGCAAAACGAAAAAGAAAGTTTGTAACAACTACCGATTCCAGACATGGTTACCCAGTTGCCCCCAACGTATTAAACAGGGAATTTACGGTAGCAAGTTCAGGTCAGGTTTGGGTTTCCGATATTACCTACATCAGAACCAGCAAAGGCTGGCTGTATTTAACTGTTATTATTGATTTATTTGACCGCAAAGTTGTAGGATGGGCAATGAGCAAAGGATTGAGCGCTGAAGAAACCACAATTACTTCATGGCGGATGGCAATTAAAAACAGACCGATTACGCAAAAACTTATTTTTCACTCAGACAGGGGTATTCAATATGCTTGCTCGGCATTTACCAATACATTAAATGCAAACAAATAATTTTTCAGTCCGTATTTAAACTTTGAAATAGTAATTAAGCATATTGATTACATTAGCCCCAAATATTGAGATTCTCTTTAAGTAAAATAAACTTCTATAAAATATGAAATTATGTTAGCTAAAAGTATCCACAATGAGATTATAAAATTTCATTTAAAATTTTTATCAAATATATTAAATGTTAAAATACTAACCATTATTCTCATCCTCAATGTATCTTGTAATAATAATGGAAATATTAGTGTTATTAATCCTCTTCTGGTAGACGACAGAAAAATATTCCTGTCTGATCTTGCCGAAGATATTTATTATGTTCCATTAGATTCAAATATTCCCATTAGTCATATCTTAAATACTAAAGCCACAGATGAGTTGCTTTTTATAGGAACATATCCTTCAGGATTATTTGTTTTTAATCATAAAGGCAATTTTTTACTATCAATTGGTAAAGTGGGGAATGGGCCAGGTGAGTATAAGTATGCTAACCATTTTTCGTTGGACAAAGAAAAAGAATTAATTTATATACTTGATGGAAAAAAAATAATTATTTATTCTTTTCTAGGAGAGTTTAAAAAACAATTTTCATTAGATAAATTTAAAAATAGTTTTACTGAAATACAATTTTTAAATGGAAAGATATATTTATTTGATTTTATTTCATACGGTTTTGCAAAATATGATTGGATTATTCTAACTGAAGACGGAAATCTTATTTCTGAAAAAAATAATTATATACCAACCTTTAAGTCAAAATGGAGTGGAGATGGAAATTTATCCTTTAATAATGATAAAATCTATTATCGGAACAATTATAATGATACAATTTTTGAAATTAGTGATGATGGATACAAAGCATCGGCATTTTTTGCTTCCGGTGATTTTAGACATCCGAAATATTTTACTGATAAACTAGGCCCCTATTTCAATATTGTTTTTTTTGTTAAATCTAAACAATACTATTTTTTTACCTATAACCTTGACAAATATTTTTATACTTCGTTATTTGATCTAAATAAGAATCAATTAACCGTTCTTAATAAGTTTGACAAATTAAATCATAATTGGGGAGGACCAGGAATAATAAATGATATTGATGGAGGTATTGCATTTGTTCCGAAAACTGGAGAAAACATCAATCTTAAAGATTATTTATCAAGCTGGGAATTTGCTTATGAGATTAAAGCATATGCCACTTCTGATACATTTAAAAAATCCACTCCAAAAAATCCAGAGAAGAAAAAGAAGTTTAAAGAACTGGCAAATAGTTTGCATGAAAATGACAATCCGGTGCTTATGTTAGTAAAGCTTAAAGATAATTAAAATAGATTCTATAAGTAAATATTAATATAAATTGAATGAAACATATTACTCCAAAAGTATCAATTTTGATGCCCGTTTATAATTCTGAAAAATTTGTTTTAGAAGCAATTGACAGCATTCTAAACCAATCTTTCACGGATTTTGAATTTATTATTGTTGATGACGCCTCAACAGACCAAACATTAAATATAATTAAATCTT
>CAYZBC010000296.1:0-6469 GCA_964476535.1 uncultured Maribellus sp. | reverse complement strand
GGAACAGGTGCCGGAGGGTAAATTAAAACAGCTTTTGCTTAACGCGGTCAATTGGTTAGGAGGGGAAAAATGAAGAAAAGAATTTTAAAGGGATTAGGTTTAGGATTAGTAATAGTTTTTTTGTTTGGTTTTGAAGTTATCAGGGCAGAGGGAGATTTAGAAAAGTATATCTGTAGAAATATTAATACTTCTATAAAAATTGATGGACATCTGAATGATTGCGCGTGGAATAAAGCGGGAAAAGTATATTTAAATGTTATAAATTGTCCGGCATCCCGGCAAACAACATGGTTTAAGCTGCTTTGGGATAAAAAATATCTTTACGTGGGCTTTCATTGTAAAGATACTGATATATGGTCCAGTCAGAAACGCCGCGACGCTGATCTGTATATTGAAGAAGTAGTTGAGATTTTTCTGGATCCGGACAGTGACGGTAAAACTTATATTGAACTTGAGGTAAATCCTCGCAATGCTGTTCTTGATTTTTTCGTAATACGCGGAACATTTCAGAGGTGGTCTCTGCCTTTAAGGGAGTGGAACGCCTTAGGGATAAGAACAATGGTTAAAATAAGCGGAACTTTGAATGAAAGAAGGGATAAAGATAATTATTGGGAGATAGAAATTGCCATACCTTTAACAAATTTTGCTACAGCGCCGAATACTCCCCCAAAGAATGGTGACTGTTGGCGGATGAATCTTTTCAGGATTGATAGAAATTTTGGTTGTGATCCTGAATTTTCTGCGTGGACAAAATTGGAAAAAGTCCGTTTTCATCAGCCGGATAAATTCGGCAAGCTTATCTTTTCTGATACGCAAGCAGAGCTTAACAGGTAACTATCATCAATGAAATTGGGACCAACTATGAATAAAGGAGGTGATGCAATCGTTAGAGCAGGTAGTTGCGGTAAAGGAACAAGAGAAGGGAAATTAACAAAAATAGAGGAGAATTAGTAATGAAAAAGATAATTATGGAAGTCGGATTAGGTATTATTTTTGTAATGTTGGTTGGTGTTTTTCAGGTTAGGGCTGAAGAACCATTGCACATAGTTACTTATAATAGAATTGATGGAGGGTCAAAACCTGTTTCCCAGTTTGAGTCCCGAGGCGTGGACCTCAAAGCTACGTATGGAATTATTGAACATCATTACTTTCCTCCGGGAGAAGATGCCCTTGAGTATATGAAAAAGAGGTATATGAAAAAGATGACTGCAAAGAGGAAGAAAGTAGACTTGTCAATTGAAGATTGGAAGTCTAAATATAAGGATGAATACAAGCCAGTGGATGAGTCCTTTATTGATAATCTTTCCAAAGCAAAGTTTCTACATTTTGGCCAATACTGTTTCAGATACAGCTATTATCTTTTTAATAAGCCCAAGTATGCTAATGCAATTAGTGAATTTTTGAAGAAAGGAGGCACTATATACTTTGATTATAATGCTACTAGCTTAGCTCTGACACAATATTTAGATTCTATTAATGTAAAAAATCCTGCTTCAGGTGATAGTGATACTACTTGTAGTGGTAGCTATGGTGCCACCGACGTCTCATCGGAATATAAAAATCATCCACTGGTAAATCATCCGCATAAGATAACGTCTGGTGGGCGTGGTTATAACTGGTTTTGGAAAAACAACTGTTCAAAGGAACAGATATTACTGTTTACTGTAAGCGGAGACAGCAGAGAGGTTGCAATGGTTGTTCAGGAAAATGTATTGGGTAAAGGAACTATCATCTTTACTCAGCTTTCCCCAATTTTTAGGAACAGATATAAAAAACTTCTTGAGAATATTCTCTCCTTTGCGTATGGTCAGGACATAAGGGAATATAAGATGAGGCTGGTAGAGGAGGCAGGTGGCCCAGGAGTAATGGCTGAGTAATATAAAATCTTGTCAACTTGTAACCACATCTTAAAGCCAGGACTACTCGCATTATATGGGTAAAGAAACCGAAGCTTACTAACAAGGATGTTGAGAAAGTTGAATTAGATTTAATTGAAACCATGAATCCAAGAGCAAATAAAAAGAGACCAGCACCGCAAGATAATTGGCAAGAAATAACTCTGGAAATAATAGGAGAATTCAGGCGTCGTATCCATGAGAGAAGATTCTTAGTAGATTTGGCAACACGGCCTCTATCTACCTACAGACTATCGAAGAATTTAAGTCAAAATATAAAAGGAAAATAACCATGAGTGTGCATCGCAATCAAACTGGTCTAAACTTGTTGCCGTTTCAGGTTGACCGTGAACATTCCACAATACGGCTTATAGACCTCGCCGGCGGACCAGCCTGGTCTATGGCGCTGGTCGGTTTTACGCTGGAATATGAGCGGCGACGATTACAAGTGTCCTGCATACAAGAAATTGAGACAACAAAAACCCGCGCAATCGTTCGCGGAACTTTACCAGAGAGCACACTGGCTTTTGAGGTTACGTGGCAGGCCGATCCGGCCGGTTGGATGCGTAAGCAGGTGATGGTTCACGGTCGGGCCGATCCAGACTGGGGTCGCTTCCTGCGTCTGATGGTGATGAACGAACCTTTGCCGGCTGGCAAGTGGGATGATCAGCTGGGTTGGCGAGAACAGCTGGACGGCTCGTCGCGGGCCGAACAGCGGGCAGCGGAAGAAGGAAGCGGTAATTTACCTGTCTGGGGTTATCCTGTGTTTGGAAAACGATGGTTTATTGGGTTAGAGCATCCCATGGGGATTGCTCGTTGTCGGGAAAGTCGCCTGGAATTATTACATCACCCGCAGTGGCAGGGTGAGAAATTGGAATCCTTTTCGGCGATAATCGGTTGTGCGACATTCTCAGAAACAGTGCCGCAAGCCTTCCATCGGTATTTGTCCGGCATTCGCCGACCGCCGCCGGAACGCGCCGTGATAGAGATTAATACGTTCTGGACTGATTTTATGGAACTAGATGAGTTCGGTAGCTGTCGTTTTCACACCAGTCTGGAAGGCTACCAGCGCTTGATCAAGGAATGGGCGGGCCGAATATTAAACGGGGAAAAGGGACTGGTGGACTTGTTTACACTCGATGCCGGTTGGCAGGAGAACGATAGCTTGTTTGCGCCCGCACGCGCGTTAAAAGGTCCTGGTGACGATGGCTTAATCAAGCTGGGCGCATTGCTCCAGCTGTATGGCATAAGTTTGGGATTGTGGTGGTCGTGGAATGGAGCAATAGGGACCAACAGTAAATGGGCAAAACAACAAGGATATCGTGTGTCCGCATCCGGCGCTGGCTCTGGCTATACCTGTGCTGGAGGAACCTTGCATTATCAGTGTTTTACCGACCCCGCCTGGGAGGTCGCCATCGGGCGCCGTATCGAGGAGCTGATTGATCGAACGTCGGTCAGCTTTTTTAAGTTCGACTGGGACAACGAAGGCATTGAGGATCCGGACTTGTACCCCAATCAGTTGCCACTGCGCGAACAGATGTGGGAGGCCAATGTTACCGCCATGTTGCGGCTCTATGCCCGGGCGACTGCAGGCAGGCCGGGCGTTCGAGTACGGGGCGGCTACTGGGCCAGCCCCTGGTGGACACAGTATGCTGACACGACGACCATGCCCCATTCTGCCGACAACGAGGCTGCGGATTTGCCTAGCCTGACCCAGCGGGATGCCTACAACACTTCACGTGATATGGCGACCTATCATAATATGGTCACCTGCCGGACGCCGCTCCCGTGGGATTTTTTAAATTATCACGAATTCGCATCCGCGCCCCGCAATGCCGTGCACGACACGGATGAGAGCTGGCTCAACAACCTTTTGCTCTGGATCAGCCGCGGGTCGTATTTTCTCTCCTCCTTGTTTGTGTCGCCCTATGGTCTACGCGGTTGGAGGGCGTGGACATTGCGCGAGACGCTTCGCTGGTTCAGGGCGAACGAAGATATTCTCTGGAAAAGCAGGATGCAAATGAAGGGCGGGAATCCGGGACAAGGCGAGGTATATGGGTTTTTGCATGAGACAGATGGCTGCCGTTTGTTGACACTCCGTAATCCTCTTGCCTATCCCCAGCCTGCGCCGACGCCACAAAGTCTTGGCTTGGATGCTGGCGACTGGACTCGACTTTATCCTTCATGGGAGCCATGGGCATGGAACACACCATGGATGTCTTCCCATGCGGTATGGATGTTAAGCCAGGGAACAAAAGACTGGCGTACTCAACAAACGTTATTGCGCGGTGAAACGGGCTGGCAAGTCCCCTTCTGCGCTGCCACAACGATGCAACGGCATGGTATATCGGAGGAAATACCAGCGATTCACCGCTTGCCGGACTTGAAGGTGCGGGTGGAGAAGCCGGACAATACATCCCTGGCAATACATGCAGCTTTGCCCTATGGTCTGTGCCAAGCGGAATGGGTGCTTCTGTTCCGCCTAGAAGACCAACGTCATCTACAAATTCGGGCCGCTGTTGGTCGTTATGCCAATGACAACGCCTCAGCGCCGGCACCGATCACGTGGATTCAGCCCCACTGGCGCGCAGGCTTTGTTCAACGGCATATAGGGACGCCGCCGTATGATCAGTCAATTGCCGTGGCTCGCATCCCGAGCGGTACTGGTGGCTTGGTGCACGTGTTCATACACAGTGAGGAACCTTTGCCGGAGATGGTGGGCGGCTGGGTGGAAGCCCTGGAACAGTCGTTGCCCGTGGAAATTGCTCCAGTTGATCCGGTGCGGATACCGCCATCATTGCCAAACCGACAGATCGTATTGGCTGCGTTTTAAACAAAGAAAGGAACAAAGATAAAATATAATGCGTAAAATTAGTATACTGACACTTAAATTTAAAATAAGGGGGATTAATGGAAAAGAAAAAAATTAAAGTGGCAGTTATTGGAACCGGACAATTAGCCCAGAGTCAACATATCCCGAATATTAGTCGTTCAGCAACAATTGAACTGGCAATTCTGTGTGATCTGCGAAAAAATATACTGAATGAGTTGGGAAACATCTATACTGAAGCAGCTTTGGAAACTGATTATAAAAAGGTGTTAGCTAATCCTGAGATTGATATAGTGGTTATTGCTACCAAAGAGGACAGTCATGTATCTTTGACCTTGGAGGCGCTGGATGCAGGCAAACATGTATACGTCGAAAAACCTTTAGCAGAAAACGAAGCTGACTGCCAAAAAGTAATTGATAAGCAAAAGACAACTAACAAATTGGTAGCGGTTGGTATGAATCGTCGCTTGGCACCAGCCTATCGTTATGCTCATGATCTGTTGTGGGCTAACGGCGGGCCAAAAAATATGTTCTATCGAATTGCAGATTCTTATTGTCTGGATTGGGGCAAATCCTATCCTCCCAGACAGCGTATTGTTCATGAAGTATGCCATATTTTTGATATACTGCGTTTTTTTGCGCAAAGCGAAGTTAAGAGTGTTTATTGTGTTGAGTCGCGCGCTGATGACGAACAGGTTACTTTGCAGTTTAAATCAGGGACAGTAGCCAGTATTTTAAGTAGTGGCTATGTGACAAGCGATATGCCAAAAGAAAGACTGGAAGCCATTGCTGATAGAGGGAGCGTAACGGTTGATGACTTTATTGAAGTGAAGCGCTTTACATTTGAAACTGGTGAAGATGTCAAAACCTTTGCCGGTCATATTCATCCTTTGCATGAGCGGTTACATGGACCTCTTTTCAAAGAGTTAGGTGCCGATGGACTTTATGCAATACGTCGCAGTTGCTGGAACAAACATAAACGTTATATGGAACTTCAAGAAAAGATGGAGACTGATACAGCAGAATTTAGAGAGATTGAAGCCTTTGTCAAACACATGCCTTTGCGTAACTATTGCATGAATAAGGGTTGGAAAGCGGCTATTGAACATTTTGCTTACTGTGTTGCCAATGGTGGGAAACTCAAAACAGCTACGGCTTATGACGGACTGCAGGCTGCACGCATAACAGAGGCAGCGATCAAGAGTAGAGACACGGGAAAGATAATAAAGTTGTAGATATTAACTCGGATATCGGTTAAATCAGGTTTTTTATCTACACACGCACAGAGCAGATTTTTCATCATGACATGTCTCTAAGGTTAGAGCAGAAACATGAGCTAAGGGTGCACGATCTACCTTTCCGCCGTTCAATTCAGCAAGAAATCTCTCTTTTAAGTTCACTTATAATTAGCCCTCATCGCTCTGGAGATATTGTTAAAGAGCTTATAAAATGAGGAAGCTTTCATATAATCCCTGTATCTCCTTCTTGCCTAACTCTTGCTACAATCCTTTTTGGATAAATTTATTAACTTACTTCTCTCTGGAGAACATTGTAACCCCTCAAAGCGGACATTTTTATTTTGGTTTGACAAGAAATTTGACAGAGAAATTTTTTTGTAATAAACTTCTCTCAAATGAAAGACAGAAGTAAGACGCTTGGAGTTTTACTTTATTGGTAAGAAGTATGGTAGAGAAGAGTAAAGGAGTTAATGCAATCGTTAGAGCAGGTAGTTGCGGTAAAGGAA
>CAYZBC010000295.1:0-6521 GCA_964476535.1 uncultured Maribellus sp. | reverse complement strand
AGAGGGGAGTTTATTATTCAAACGTTCTTCCTGACATGATAACTATCTATCAAGAACCTATTGAAATGTTATGCGTAAATGAAAATGCAGTAAAGGAAAGAGTCAAAGAAGTAGTTAGGCATGAGCTTGGACATCATTTTGGAATGACTGAGGAAGACCTGGCTTGAAGAATAAAATATTTACAAAAAAAGGAGGTGGAAAATGACTATTGATATATTACGTGAAGTACTAGGATGGTGTGCCGTAATTAATATGGGATTACTACTTTGGTGGTTTTTATTCTTTACATTTGCTCATGATTGGGTTTATCGCATGCATAGCAAGTGGTTTAAAATTCAAGTAGAAACGTTCAACACAATTCATTATGCTGGCATAGCTTTTTATAAAATAGCCATATTTGTTTTTATCATTATTCCATATTTTGCATTACGAATTGTTGGATAAAATTATAACCTCAATAAAAAAGAAAGCGAGCTTGAATTGTCGTGGCGTTTCTACATATAAAGTAAAAACGCAAAAAAAGTTGAGAAAATCAACTTTTTGTAACTAAACTATAACATTAAGAGGATATACTTATTATGATTGGTTTTCATATTGATATGAATGTGGTTCAGTATAAAGGGGATTATCTGAAAAAATGGTTAAGACATCTGTCTAAAATCGGATACGACACTATAATTTGGGAGGTCGAGAACAATGTTCAATGGGAAACATGTCCAGAATGTGTCTCTCCTGATGCATTTTCAAAATTTGAGTTTAAAGAAATTTTGGATTACAGTTTGAGTTTAGGTTTAGAGCCGATACCTCTTTTCCAGACCATAGGACATTGCGAATATGTTTTAAAACATAAAAAATTCAAATATCTCGCAGAACTAGATGGCAATATCTCTCAATATTGTCCCAGAAAGCCTGAGGTTATTGATTTTATTCATTCATGGATTGAAGAATACATATCAGTTTTTAAGGGGATTCGATATTTTCATATTGGAGCAGATGAGGCCTACAGTCTTGGCAAATGTGACAGTTGTGCAAAATTTGTAACTGACCATTCTTTGTCAGAACTTTTCATCACTTATATCAATAAAGTTGCCGAACCAATATATTCCCGAAATATTGTCCCGATTATCTGGGGAGATATGATTTTTAAACATCATGAAGCTCTCGAAAAACTCTCTAGGAAAATTATGGTATTTGACTGGATGTATGATGTCTATTGTGGTGATGGAGAGGTTTGGGTCTGGGGGAAAAGAAAGCAAAACCGTCATAAACTCTCTAAAAATACGCTTGGTCGATTCAAAGATTATCTGTTTCCAAATGGAGATGAACCTGGGGCTATACCGGAGACTTTCTACACAGCAGATTTCCTTTCAGATCAAGGTTTTCAAACCGTGACATGTCCGGGTTCGAGTAGTTCTGGAGACAATGTATTTTCGCCAAGAAACCTTTATCATATGCGCAATACTTACGATTCAATGCACAAAGGGCTATGTAATCACCTGCAAGGAGTGGTGCTTACCAGCTGGAGTGTTCATCTGTTCCCATGGGAACTACAGTTGGCGTGTATTGCAATGCCGAAATACATTAAAATGAATCCAGACGCTTCGCTTGATGAGTATAAAGCATGGTTTGCCAAACAATATTTCAATCTTGATAGCGGCACCGAATTCTGGAAGGCATGTGGGCTACTCTCCAAATCATGTCTTTTTACATACACTAAATCTCTCGGATTCAATAAGAGCACACAACCTGTTGAAAAAGAGTACATTGACCGCCAGATAGAAAAAGCTGCCGAAGACGGAAAAATTGAATGTGAACTTCAGAATTGCCGTAAACGTTTGGAGGAATATGAGGAAGCCCTTGTGATATTTGAGAAATTGAGCCAGCAACTTACAAAGAATAATGACTTGATTTATTTCTGGGAACTTGCGGCAAGGAATTTGATCAATCGGGCAAAAGCTTCAATCTATTTATTGGAGAAGAAAGCAGGCTACAGCAACCTTAATGGACAGAATATCCTAAAAGACATGAAAAAACTGCGCATGAAAACGGAAAAAATGTACGAGGATATTGTCAAACCGACAAGACGTAATGAAATTTTAGGCTGGATATTTGATTCAATGGCGTACTGTCTTGAACAGAGATTATGATGAACGACTCATCTGTTATCACAATAAAATAGAGGTAACGGTTCAATGATATATGTTTTTCACACGGAGAGGCATATCGATAGAACCAGTGCAAGCTGGATGTCTTGCAAACTGAAACCTATGGAGAGTTGAGAATGACTATGATTGAACAGGCTTCATCTGATCCCCCTCGTATACTGCTCATTGGCAATAGCCAATTTTCAGTGTGGGATATACCCAGGATGGTTCAGGAATTATCTGAATCGGGAAGGCATCTCTTATGTGAGGGGTGCTTGGTAGGCGGATCTTGGTTGCAAACACACCTCGAAAGGTCAATAACATTGGACACACTTGAGACGGGGAATTGGGATATGGTTATTCTTCAGGAGCACTATCTCGCTCCGGAAAAGGAGGACACGCGAAGACAGTTCTTTGTCGCAGCTTCTGCTTTCTGCAAAAAAATAGAGAAGCTCTCCGCCATACCGGTTCTCTATGCTAGCCCCAATACTGAGTCTAATGGCGATAAGGGATTTGTTGCCATCCACTCAATGAACTTGGAATTGGCAAGAAGATTGGACATTGCGCTGGCTGGTGCTGGTGCAGCATGCCTGAGGGCCCGGAAGAGAATGCCGGAACTCGACTTGCACGATAAAGACCGGCGTCATCCGAACTATAAAGCTTCCTATATTGGAGCTTGTGTGTTGTATGCCGCACTTACTGGACAATCACCAATTGGGTTGACTAACCGCTGCGGCAAGAACATGGTCTCAGAAGACGAAGCATTACACTTTCAAATAGCTGCATGGGACGAATACCAAGAGACGAATGATGTGGTGCAGAAACGCCGCAATTCAGAGCAGAACAAAACGATTCACACGGACAGCTGATCGCCTCCGGTAATCTTGTCGTTAGGTATACGAGAAAATATTAATACTGAAGATTCATTTGAACTATCAATGCTCGACGCATTACGATCATTGAGCAAATTTTTCTGTAATGCCTACAATAAGTCTTTTACCTTACCTTCATCTTTCGTACACAAAATGTTCTGCATCTGAACTGCCGCTCTAATCAGTTTTTCACGCCCAGCATCCATCTTAAGGCTTGATTTATTGACAACGCTTGCTATTGTCTGGTTGAGCAGTTTCTGCCAGAAACTGGCATTTTTGCCAGCAGATTTTAGTTTTAAGATAAGTTCACGGCAGATCACAATAGTCCGATAATCCTGATTGCCCTGGTAGGATGCTTCCCAACGACGAGATGATATAATCTTTCCCATTTCCCAATCTCCATAGACGACCGCATAATCTCTTGTTACATTAGGGCGACTGATATTAAAATCATAGGAGTTAAATACGTCACCATGTGAGCCTTCATACACCCACCACGCACAACTACCAGTGAATCCGTCCCGCGCTGACTGCCACGATAAATTACGATAGACTGTGGGAGTATTTGACTTGCCCAGGATGTGATATGTCCAAATCTCACGTCCACTCTCACGAAATAGTTTAATGAGCGAGGGATGTGAATTTAGATGTGGCCTGTAGGGTTCAAGAATATCAAACTCTTTAATGTAGGCAGGAAGATACTTAATATTCTCACTCCGCATACCTGGATTGCACATAACGCGAAATTTCGGGTCAATTTCTTTCACGTATTGAGAACCTTCAAATGCCAGATATGCTCTGCTTTTTGGGTCAGCTGGGTCACCATTTGGTTCATCTATAATGTAAAAAGCAAACTGTTTATAGGTAAATCCTTTTTCCAAAAGATGGTCGCGAATGGCCTTGAGCGAATTGGCAAAGCCTTTCTTCCAGGCATCTGTGCCATATTTTAGTTGATTCTTGCCCTCATACATTAGGTTACGATACCAACGGTATTGAAAACCGAGATAGATAAGAATATTTAAACGTCCCCTTGAAACTCCTGCCGCCTCCATATTAGCAATCATCGTATTCAGTGTTGTAAAATCCATAGAGATGATATTACCTTCCTTATCCAGTTTAGGATAGCCACGGTGTTGCCCTGGCATGAAAGAGAGAGTTGTTGTCCCATGTCTCACAAGGTCTTTAGCTATATAGGGAAAACGTGTTCGGTGTACGTTAGCAAGATATGCGAATTGCTGAACCTTAGGGGCAGCCAAATCAACCGGTGCAACCTCAAGATTGATGTTAAATGTTGTTGGCTTGAATTTAGAATAGGATGGAAGAAATTTCACTTTACGGATATATTTCCCCGGATTTAAGTTATGAGTATCTATTTCGATCCAGACCAGCGTCGTTGTCCGTGGAGGAACTTCTACAAGACTACCTACAGGCAATTCTGCCAGGGCATCCGGGATCATCAATCCATTATCTAATTCAATATATATGCTACGACGAAATTCAATATTTCTGGCTTCAAGTAAGGTTGTTCCCTCTAACAGTGGTGTCTCTTTGCTCGGCTTTTTTAAAATAAATCTGCCCATCAACGGTTTTGCACTAAGATTACTTACAACGAATCCTGTTGATGCATAAGTATTCTGAGCAGTGAATATTTTAAGTCCAGTAAGTTCATCAGTATTAAAGGGGATCTTTTCGTCAGGTGAAATATTCCCCCAGATATCTTTCTGCCAAAGGATGTATGCTCGTCCTTTCATTGCTATTTGCTGTAAAGTTGCATCAATCTCTGCGGTTATGTTGTATAGAGTAACCCAATATGATGCTTTATCCTCTTCTGTCTCAATACGGTCTCTGAGCGACGAAATCTTTTGCCTTGCAGAAGCAGTGAGATTCGGGAATTTTTTTGTTGGTAAAGAAAGTAACTTTTTCTTAAGCCGTCTCAACTCTGTCTCATAATAGAGTTTACGACTACCAAAGATTAATAACCCAAATTTCTCCGGTGTCGCGAACGTACTCCCAACCGGAGCCCACGTGCTCAGGCCACCACCACTTGCACCTTCGCGGGTGAAGTTTATTCCCCAGGCTGTTCCGGGAGAATGAGCCTCATTACCCAATGCATCAAACGGCACCGCCATTTCCACAATAAATCCTGGACCATCTCTTTGCACCTTGACTTCAGCATCTGATTCCCATTTTCTATCCTCTGCACCTCCCGAGCTCCTAATGTCGGCAGTAGTACCAATAGCATTGACCAGGATTTGATAATAGCTCATACGCTGCATTGGGTCTACAAATAACTCTACACAATCTTCACTCCAGACTGCATCATCGTGTTGAGTAATTTTGGATTTTGCCGGCGTATCCTCTGGTGCCGGGACACGATACGCTACGTATAGATTCTTATCGTCATTACAAATCTGCACTGTCGCGGCATTTTTCACGAACTTTTCCTCTGCCTCCAGTAACAATCCAGTGATGGTAGAATGTAGATGTCTCAAAACTTTGAGTGGATACGTTTTTTCGGCTAATCTCCAGCAGGTATCGTTAAGTTTGCCGTCAATGACAGGAGGGACAGTAATGTTTTTTGAGACAATAACCGCCTCCTCTGTAGCGGTAGATTTATCTTCGGTAGAACTCTCT
Organism: uncultured Maribellus sp.; assembly: GCA_964476535.1. Classification (GTDB taxonomy): domain Bacteria; phylum Bacteroidota; class Bacteroidia; order Bacteroidales; family Prolixibacteraceae; genus Draconibacterium. The sequence goes on along the minus strand of CAYZBC010000295.1, from coordinate 871 downwards.
GGCAACGAACCACCGCCAACAATTCCCTTCCAGATACGGACATCATCAATCAAACCGGTAAATAGCCTACTAGGTTTACCATCTTGCCATTGACGCCAGCCAAGCGCCAAGATAGGATAGTCCATGGGGATAAGCCCTTTAAGGTCGGCAAAGCACATTGAGTTATCCACCATATTATCAAGCCGGCCATTCAGATATATTTTCATCAATCCGCCTTGCTTCATTGTCACCCGTACTGTGTACCATTTTCCAACCTCAAAATGGTGCCCTTTGCCAAGAAGGGCCATTTCTCTAAAGACCTTCTTCTCGGCTTTCTCATCCCTCACACGGAACTTCGCACCAATATGCCCCTTACCATCAAGGAAAATAGTGAAGATTCCATAACCATAACTGTGCCTTGCATAGCAGAAAAGAACGCTCTCCTTCTCTAAAGATGCTGTGGGCTTAAAAGAAAACTCAACAGTTGCGCTGGTATAGCTCAGTAGCGTCTTGAAGCGATAATTGACTGTAATCCTTCCGCTTTCACAAACTATCGCACCTGAACCATTAATCCCTCCGTTTTCTGACCATTTTCCTACACGTAGTGCTTTGCTTCCTGAAACTAAATCTGGCGCTCTCTGTTTCTGATTAAGTTTATCAAAGTTCCAATGAAACTGTGGTTGTGGTTCTGCAAAACAAAGAACAGAAATTCCTAAAAAAATCACCATCAAAAATATTATTTTTTTCATCTTTTACCTATCTTCTTTTTATTTAAAATCATTAATCATCGAATGTTTTAAACCCAGCTACAAGGCTACTACCGGAAGTGCCAGTTTTAGGATTTTCCCTTGCTTCAACATGACCATCGCAATACAGGACATTTATCTTGGTC
>CAYZBC010000294.1:0-6522 GCA_964476535.1 uncultured Maribellus sp. | reverse complement strand
TCTGTATGGTTAACCAATTACTATTAATACATCATCCTGTAAAACGCTGTCACCCACAATCACTTTAATGGCCGTTACTTCGCCACCTTTTTCCGATTGAATCTGGTTCTCCATTTTCATGGCTTCCATAACCATCAGATTTTGTCCTTCGGAAATCATATCTCCTACCGATATATTTATTTTCAAAATAGTTCCAGGTAGTGGTGCTGTTATCGTATGTTTTCCTGTAGATTCTTTCTTTTTAATCTGACCTTCGCCGGGCATTTTTTCAACAGGTTTCCGAATTAGTTTTGGCGTTTTCGAAGTTTTTACCGAACCGTGAATTTTAACTTCGTAAATGGTTCCGTTTACATCGAGTTCAGCAATATTTTCTTCAATGTCTTTTAAATGAACATCGTATTCATTACCTCGTATTGTGAATTTATATTTTTTCATCTTTTTCTAGTTTTTTGGCCAATTTTGATTAACACTATAAATTTTAGAACTCCATGGCGAGTATTCTTTTTTCACCTTCTTAATGGTTAAAATGTTACTTTCTTCGTCGTGAAGTTCATTAAAATAAAGGTGCAAGGCCAGGCTTATCGCAGCAGTTACATTTCCTTCAATAATATAATCGTCATCAGAAGTTATTTCTTGAGCAATATCTTTTTTTCGATTGAATAATTTTTTAAAATTGATATTTATGAGTTTCGGGAGTTTCGAAAAAACAAATACCAATAACGCCAATGAAAAGAGCACAATTGAAAAACCAACAATTGCAACTGTTAATCCAAAATCAACAGAACTGGCTAATAGCATATAAAGTGGATACATGACAATTTTGTTTTATAATGGAATATTAGAGTGCTTCTTAGGAGGATTCACTAATTTTTTAGTAGTTAAAGTTTGCAATCCACGAATAATTCTGAACCGGGTATTGCGAGGTTCAATAATATCGTCGATGTAACCATAAGCAGCAGCTTGATACGGATTTGCAAATTTTTCAGTGTATTCCTCTTCGTGTTGGGTAATAAATTTAGCACGTTCTTCCGGAATTTCGATGTCGCGAAGTTTTCTTCCGTGCAATACTTCTACTGCACCTGATGCACCCATTACAGCAATTTCGGCGGTTGGCCAGGCATAATTTAAGTCGCCACGTAATTGTTTGCTCGACATTACATCGTGAGCACCACCGTATGATTTACGAAGTGTAATTGTAATTTTTGGTACAGTTGCTTCACCATAAGCAAACATTAGTTTTGCCCCATGGATAATAATGCCTCCGTATTCTTGTCGGCTACCAGGTAAAAATCCTGGAACATCAACCAGTGTAATAATTGGGATATTAAAACTATCGCAAAAACGTACAAAACGAGCTGCTTTTCTGGATGCTTCAATGTCCAGTACACCTGCAAGATAGTTGGGTTGGTTCGCCACAATTCCCACAGATTGTCCGTTGAATTTTGCAAATCCAACTACAATATTTTTTGCGTAATTACGATGAATTTCAAGGAATTCAGAATAATCGATGATAGTATGTATAACGTCTTTTACATCGTAGGGTTGATTTGGATTTTCAGGAATTATTTCATTTAAATAATCATCTAAACGATCGATTGGATCGGTACATTCCGTTACAATTGGATCTTCGAGGTTGTTTTGGGGAAGGTAACTAACTAGTTTTCGCAGCAATAAAAGTCCCTCTTTTTCATTTTCAACAAGAAGTTGAGCAACGCCTGATTTAGATGCGTGGATTTTACCTCCGCCTAAATCTTCCACGGAAATATCTTCGCCGGTTACTGTTTTTACCACTTTTGGACCGGTAACAAACATGTACGAGTTTTGCTCGGTCATCATTATAAAGTCGGTTAGGGCCGGAGAGTAAACTGCACCACCGGCGCAAGGACCAAAAATGGCTGATAATTGAGGAATTACTCCTGATGCCATAATGTTACGCTGAAAAATTTCGGCGTAACCAGCCAGCGAAGTAACACCTTCCTGGATACGTGCACCACCCGAGTCGTTAATACCAATTAGCGGTGCTCCCACTTTCATGGCCATATCCATAACCTTGCAAATTTTTTGTGCAAAAGTTTCGGAAAGCGATCCACCGAAAACGGTGAAATCTTGTGAATAAACGTAAATTACACGTCCGTCGATTGTTCCATGTCCGGTAACAACGCCATCGCCTAAAAATTTGGTTTTCTCCATCCCAAAATTGGTGCAGCGGTGGGTAACAAACATGTCAAATTCTTCGAAACTACCTTCGTCCAGTAGCAATTCAATTCGCTCGCGAGCAGTAAACTTGCCTTTCCGGTGTTGCGACTCGATGCGTTTAATTCCGCCACCAAGTTTTGCTTCCGCACGTAAATCAATCAGTTTTTTAATTTTGTCCTGAGTACTCATAAAAATCGGTTGTATTTTATTGGCTTGTTATTATTTGTTACAAATTTCGGTTAAAACACCCATGGTCGATTTCGGGTGTAGAAAACCTATGCTTAATCCTTCTGCACCTTTTCGGGCTGTTTTGTCGATTAGGCGCACTCCTTTTTCATCTAATTCGGTCAGCGATTTGTTTACATCGTCTACAGCAAATGCGAGGTGGTGAACGCCTTGTCCTCTTTTCTCCAGAAATTTCCCGATTGGTCCTTCGGGATCAGTAGATTCCAACAATTCAATTTTGGTTTGTCCTACCATAAAAAATGCTGTTTTTACTTTTTGGTCTGTTACTTCTTCCACTGCGTAACATTTCAGTCCCAGTGTTTTTTCGTAATATGGAATTGCTTCGTCGAGGCTATTTACTGCTATACCAATGTGTTCAATATGCGATATATTCATATATGTTTATATTTAAATAACGTGTTTACTTTCAGAATTTTATGTGTGCAAAGTTATTGTTATTAGAGTTGTAAAAGTTTAAAACTGAAATTCATTTCAATTTTGAATATGAATTTCAGAAATAATTAATATACGTATTGGATGAACTTTAATATGTTTCGTTTAGTCATAAAAAAAGGCAGAACCAGGTCTGCCATTTTTAAAGTATATTTTATTCTTCGTCCCAAACGTAATGGAAGTGTGGTCCAAAACGCTCAAAAGCTGCTTTGTCTAATTCTTCCTGATGTTCGGGATGCGAAATTGAAATGATCAATTTTGCTCTGTCTTGTAAAGTTCTTCCGTAAAGGTTAACCGCACCAAACTCGGTAACTAACCAGTGAATGTTTGCACGTGTACTTACAACTCCCGCACCCGGCGTTAAAATAGGGGCAATTTTACTGATGCCCCGGTTGGTGACCGATGGCATTGCAATAATTGGTTTTCCACCTTTACTAAGCGATGCTCCTCTTAAAAAGTCAATTTGACCACCAACACCAGAATAAAATTTAGTTCCAATAGAATCGGCACAAACCTGACCTGTTATATCTATTTGAAGGGCTGAGTTAATTGCAGTTAGTTTAGGATTTTTAGCAATGATATTTACCCGATTGGTGTATTTTACATCTTGCATTGCCACACCCGGGTTGTTATCTATAAAATCGTATAATTTTTTAGATCCCAATAAAAATGTTGCCACCATTTTTCCTTTGTCTATGGCTTTGTTTCTACCGTTAATGATACCTTTTTCAACCAAGGGCAGAATTCCATCGGCAAACATTTCCGAATGAACTCCGAGGTCTTTATGGTTTCCCAACATACTTAATACGGCATTTGGAATGGCTCCAATTCCCATTTGAAGTGTTGCACCATCGTCAACCAACTCGGCAACATAACTTCCAATTTTGCGGTCGGTATCAGAAATAGGGCCAGGATTGGCTACAAATAGAGGACTATCGTCTTCAACAAAAAGATCAATATCATTCATGTGAAACATTGCATCGCCAAAAGCACGCGGTACATTTGGGTTAACAATGGCAATTACGGTATCCGCTTTTTCAACGGCGGCAAGGGTAGAGTCAACAGAAGTTCCCAAAGAAACATATCCAAATTTGTCGGGAACAGAAACCTGAATCATTGCTATGTTCACTTTCAAATACCCTTCCCGAATTAGACGTTGGGTTTCGTGTAGAAAAACAGGAATATAATCGGCATAACCAGCTTGTGTTTGTTTACGCACATTTCCTCCAACAAAAAATGATTCCAATTGAAAAATTCCTTCAAATTCCTTATCAGCGTAAGGTGCAGGCCCTTCGGTATGAATGTGCTGAATACGAACGTTTCTGAATTCTTTGTTACGACCTCTTTCGCACATTGCATTAATAAGTGGGTGGGGTGTAACAGCGACACTATGCAAGTGAATACGGTCGTTTGATTTAATTACTTTAACTGCTTCTGCTGCAGTAATAAATTTAATGTTTTTCATTCTTTTTGGATAAAAAAATCGGTTCAATAAATAAGGGCGCGAAGTTAGAAAAACATTTTGCTATTTTAGCTTTCGAATATTATTAATGCTTGTTCGAAAGCTTTTGTAAACTATTTGTTAATTGCAGGAAAACAACTAAAAAGTCATTTTTTGATTTTGTGCTTATACCCGGTTGGTTATAATGCTTCCCGAAAAAATGTGATTTTTTAATAAAAATACGGTCTTCGTTGTTTTAATATGGTACTTTATTTAATACGTATAATTACTTATAGGTAGTTTTACTTATATTTTATATATTGTACTCTCTTAATTAGCCTGTTTACATTAAACCAAAATGAAACACTCTCATTTCAGAATCCTGCTGGTGGGCACTTTCAATGAAAGTTTCAGCGATTTGATTCCGGTGCTTAAACGAAACGATTATATTGTGGATTCGGCTATGAACATAGAAAAGGCCTTGCAAATAATTACCGACGAAGAAACCGACCTTGTTGTCAGCAGTAATAAATTAAACGGATTTTATGGTTTTGAATTCTATAACCAGATGAAAAAGAGCCTGATACGTGCAGGTGTTCCGTTCTTGATGGCTCTCGACGATTTTGAAAAAGAAGATATTTTAATAGGGTTGGAAATGGGAATTGATAATTATCTGTTTTCGCCTTTTAACGAAACGGTGGTTATGGACACGATTGAAATTGAACTTAAAAAAAGAAAGGACCCCAACCTTTTTGAAACCAATGGTTTTAAACATTACTTTATAACTACATCGGTGGCCATGTTTTTTAAATCGAAGGGGAGGATTTGTTTGGTAAATGAGGCTTTTTCCCGTTTAACCGGGGTTTGCAGCACAGATGTTGAAGGTATTCGTGTTGAAGAGTTATTTCAGTTAGTGGAAAACGAATCAAACCGGATGAACTACCATCGTTTTAAAATTGGCGCTGCAAGCGAGAGCCATCTAAAAAATGTTCAGTATATTAATAACGGGAAAGCCAGGTTTGATATTTCTTTTTACCGCGGCAAAACCGATGGGGTCAATGCCGTTTTCGCTGAATTGGTTCCTTCCTTTTTAGACGTACATGCTGAATCACAAAACTCTGTTAATTTAACTAGTGACTCCCTAAATGGCAAAGAACCAAACACGTATTTGTCAGAAAATGAGGGTTTTAGATATAGTAAATTAACTGGTCGGGAACAAGAGGTTTTCAAATTATCTGCCTGCGGATTACCCATAAAAGTTATTGCTGCTGAATTAAACATATCTGAACGGACCGTTGAAAAACATCGTGCGAACATCATGTCTAAAACAAATTCAAGAAACATGATTGAAGCAATTATTCAAATTCAAAAAAATTAATAAATTAAATCAGTGAGACTATGATTTTGATTTTCAAAATCATATAGCCGAACCATTCCCGAGCGATAGTCCAGTGATGTCATGGATTTTATTCCTCGCATCTTGATGCGAATTGAAAAATAAAGAATCTTTTGAGATACCTCTTCAGCTTGTAAGTCATATTATTATGTATGGTGAATACCTGGTCAGAAGATGCTGAATAAAATTCAACATAACTTATTTCCGGGGATTGATTTTTGGGACTTCGATGTACCAATTCCAGATTCTTTTTACATAAAAACAATCATTGGTATTTTTAAGATTATTTTTTCCTGACAATAATATTGATCTGTGAAATTTCCCCTACATAAAAAACAATAATAGTCATATGTTTATTTTGGATAAGAAAAGGAAGGGCTTAAAAAAGCACTTTTTTTTTGCACCATTCTAAAACATTTTGTTTCAAAATGGGAAATTATTCAAAAAAAAGGAATCTGTAATAAGAGGCTGATAATGAAATGGATATCTCCTATAATGCTGTATTGTGCTGTTAGTCAGTGTTCTGTTGATGGATTACGATTTTAGTGTCAGATTCTTTGTATGAGTAAATTTACGTACAGATTTTAAGATCTACGGAAATTACGTATTTTATTTATGTGGGTAGCTTCTTAAGTTTGAAATGGAATTGAACGAAATTATTACCCTAAGTAATTTCGATTTTCAAAGAGGATAAAAAGTAAGGTTTGTATCCATTCTTTTATTTCAATACCACAAAAAGTTTTATTTGATAAATAGAACAACCCCGTTAAATCAAAATTATGCCATCAATTTTATTGTTGGTAGTTATTAA
>CAYZBC010000293.1:0-6575 GCA_964476535.1 uncultured Maribellus sp. | reverse complement strand
ATTAGCCCGGGGCGGATTATTTTGTTGTGCGATGTAATCATTATTGGTTCATCATATTTTGTATTTCAATCACCCGAAAAACTGGTTTATGGTTACGTTTCTATGTGGGTGGTTGCATATTCGTTAGATGCGTTTTTAACCGGAGCAAACCGTTCGGCACAAATGTTTATCATTTCAAAAAAATACAATGAAATAGCGGAATTTATTAATACAGAAGTAGTAAGAGGCGTTACTCTGTTAGAAGGTTCGGGATGGTACACAAAAGAAGAAACAAAAGTAGTAATGTCTGTCGTTCGCAAAAAGGAAACCAGTGCTGTTTTTCGAAAAATTAAAGAAATCGACCCCGATGCATTTATTTCGATGGGAAGTGTTATGGGTGTTTATGGCCAGGGTTTTGAAAAGCTAAAATTGTAATTTTAGAACCAAGAGTCAGAAATCATTATTTTTGTTCCACTAATATTTTTTATGAATTTGATGTCTTGATTCTAAAATTCAGTATTTGTTTTGAATCTTGAATCTTGTGTCTTGATTCAATTTAGTTTTCTATTTTTGCGTTTAAATTGAAATTATTGATGAACAAATATATTAGGCTGATTTTAGTGGGGATGGGATTTGTTTTAGCAATGAATAATTTTTATTCATGTCAAAGTAAAAGAGAACAAAAAACAGAAGCAGTCCAAATTGATACTGTGTTAGTAAAAGAACCGGTTCTAAAATATGGACTTCCGGCTGATTCCTTTTTTCTTGAAACCGGAGTTGTGAAATCCAATCAATACCTCAGTCAAATATTAAATGCCAAAGGCGTTGGAATGGGCGACATCGATAAAATCGCCCGTAAATCAAAACCAATATTTGATGTTCGGAAAATCAAAAGTGGAAATAAATACACCTTCTTTTTATCTCCTGATTCTTTACACGAAGCCCGTTATTTTGTGTACGAAAATTCGGCAACTGAATATTTTGTTTATGAATTGTTCGACACGCTGAATGTTTATCAGGGTGAAAAGGAAATTCAAACACGATTACGAACGGCGCAAGGAGTGGTTGAATCGTCGCTATGGAATGCAATGGTTGGCAATGGACAAGATCCGATGCTGGCACTCGAACTTTCCGATATTTTTGCCTGGACCATCGATTTTTTTGCCATTCAAAAAGGCGATCGTTTTCGGGTCATTTACGATGAACAATTTGTGGATTCAACTTCAATAGGAATTGGAGAAATTTATGCGGTACAATTTGATCATTACGGGGAAGAGAATTATGCGTTCATATTCGATCAGGATGAACGTTGGGATTATTTCGATGAAAAGGGGACCAGTTTGCGCAAAGCATTTTTGAAAGCTCCGTTAAAATTCTCACGAATCAGTTCCCGGTTTTCAAACAGCCGGATGCACCCGGTTTTACGCATTCGCAGGCCACACCACGGAATTGATTATGCCGCGCCCAAAGGAACACCGGTTATGACAATCGGCGACGGAACCGTAATTGCCCGCGCCTATCAAAAAAATGGGGGCGGAAACTATTTAAAGATAAAGCACAATTCGGTTTACACAACTACTTACATGCACCTTTCAGGTTTTGCAAAAGGAATAACAACCGGAAGTCGGGTAAGCCAGGGACAAGTAATTGGTTACGTTGGTTCAACGGGTTTGGCAACTGGCCCGCACCTCGATTTTAGGGTACATAAAAACGGCAGTCCGGTTGATCCACTTAAAGTAAAAGCTCCTCCAGTAGAACCTGTAAAAGAGGTAAATATAGTTCGTTATATTTTAGCAAAAGATTCCCTTTTGAATGAACTTCAGAAAATTAAGTGGAATGAGATTTTAGATAAAGTTGAATTGGCTGAGAATTAATTTTGTTAATATTCATCTTATTCTTTAATTGTTTAATCGGTTTATAGTTGCAAGTCTATTTGGATGGTCAGATTTACGGAGCTCGTTTGTCGAAAGATATTGTTCCGGGTAAAATTTATTCTCAATTGCATTACCGATACGTCAATTTTAATTATGTAAGCTCAGCCAGCAAACTGAAACAAAATATTGGTGAGATTAATCTTTCATATCAATTCAACAAAAAGCTCTACTTGTCTGTTAATCTTGAAGCAACTTTGCAGGAAAAGAAAAACTACAACAGGGTTTATCTGAATTTGAGAAAAAAATTTTAGAGATTGATATATATCAGAAATTAAAATGCGGAGTTGAATTATTTAATTGTTTACTTTGAAAAAAAATATAGAATGAGAATATTTTTGATGTTGATTTTAGTGATGGTTTTTTCGTCGTGTGTAAGAAATAAAAACGGGCAGGTAATTCAAAATGCCGTTCCTACCAATGCAAAGGTTTTTGAAGTTGCTGAAGTTATTCAGGCAACTAGTTATTCTTATTTAAAAGTAAAAGAGAATTTAACAGAAAGATGGGTAGCAGTTTCAAAACAGGACATTAAATCTGGTGATGTTTTTTATTATGATGAAGCGATGTTGATGAGCAATTTTGAAAGTAAAGATTTGAACCGGACTTTCGACGAGATTTATTTTGTTAATCAAATTAGTAAAACACCAATTATAAAAAATCCAATGGGTGGTGTAATGCCGGCACATACGGGTAAAGTTGAAACCCCAAAAAGTAGCGCTGTTACGCTGGAAAAGGCCGAAGGTGAAATTACAATTGCACAAGTTTTTGGTAATCGTGCAGAATTTTCGTCAAAAGAATTTGAGATTAGGGGAGTTGTTGTAAAAGTGAATAAACAGATTATGGGCAAAAATTGGATTCACATTCAGGATGGAACGATTAATGCCGGTAATTTCGATTTAACGCTAACTACGCAAGACCTCGCTGAAATTGGAGACGAAGTAACATTCAAAGGGAAAGTAACGCTGGAGAAAAACTTTGGTTCGGGTTATTTTTACGATGTAATTATTGAAGACGCCGTTTTGGTAAATAAAAAAGCGTCGAGTGTAGAGCTTTAATATTTTTTTGGTGTTTTTTTTAACTTTCAAAAGAACCGTTCACTTTGATTACAAGAAGGAGAGAACGGTTCTTTTTTTATGATCATTCAATCTTTTGAAAAAGGTATGATGACCACAAATCTCTGATTTCATCAAAATATTTACTAGTTTTATTGAATTGAAAAACTAAACTTAATTACTATGAATCTGAAAATTTTCAAAGTATTTTTTATTCTCGTCGCTATTTTATTTTTTGTCAATCCGTCAATTGGATTTAGTCAAGTTCAAAAAGAAGTTGAAATAAATATCGAAAAAGACCTTGTTTTTGGAGAGTCAATCAATTTTACGGGAGAAAAAGAAATCCTACTGCTCGATGTTTATTCTCCGGCAGGTGGAGCTTCTAAAAATTGTCTGGCAATTTTATGGATGCACGGAGGTGGTTTTGTTGGTGGCAACAAATCGCAAAAGTACATTGTTGCTATGGCAACCCGTTTTGCAAAAAGGGGCTTTGTTTGTTTATCTATAAACTATCGGGTGCGCGAAAATCCAAAAGACGATAAAAGGGGAACAATGACTGATGCACTTGAAGATGCTATGAAAGGGTTGAATTGGTTGAGAGAAAACAGTGAAAAACTTGGTGTCGATAAAACAAAAATTATTGTAGGTGGAGGTTCTGCCGGAGGAATTCTGGGAACAAATTTTTGTTATCGTGAAGGCGACAAATTCGAAAAATGGGATAAAACCGGAATTGTGGCTTTTATAAATTTATGGGGAAGCCCGGACAATTCTTGGGGCGAATTTAAGATTGACAAAAACGATCCGCCAACAATTATCGTTCATGGAACGGAAGATGCGTCGGTACCTTATGAAAATTCTGTACAAATTATAAAGAAATTGAACTCAAATGAAGTTAAGAATGAGCTGGTTACAATTAGAGGAGCCGGGCACACTCCTGCCGATCATATGGATGCTTTCGAAGTGAAAATTGCAAAATTTTTAAAAGACATTATTGCAGAATAATATATTGATAATGACCTCGCTTAAAAAGGAACTGAGTTGTCGAATATGGATGCAAACAAAGGAATAGTGGATAATGATTATAATAAATAAGTTCCCTTGCTTATTTTAATGAAAAAAGTAAATTTGCAGGCTTACAATTTAATTGAATATTTCAATAGCCAAAACGAATAAACCACCTCACTCTTCTTTTGAGTGTTCTTATGAAAATGTATGAAAAAAATAAATAGACTTCTGTTGCTTTCCATAATTTTTGTTATCCTGATTTTTAGAAGTTACTCAAGCAAAGCAACAGATTTTGAAAACTGGACTTTTGTAGGTGGTGCAACAAAAATTGGAAATATGCATTTTTTTTTTCACAGCGCAAATTTCTTTAGACAGGGAAGTGACTATTTTTTAAACCACACCCAAATGACTTTGGATTTTCCTTCAAAAAATAATTTTAGTTTTGGAATTGCTTATAAACAGGAATATGTTGATCTTTCAACCCAAACGAATTGGAGAGCTGAATACCGCCCAATGTTGCATCTTTACTATACTAAAGAATGGGGATTTCTTGAATTAAGGGATCGTAGCCGATGGGAGTTTCGGTTTATTGATGGTGAGTTAATTAACCGTTATAGAAACCAGGTACAATTAGCTTTTACTAAATTCAAGCGAATAACTCCCTATTTATCAACAGAATTTTCATTCTATTTTAACAAACTCGAGTACACCAGGCAAAGAACTATTCTTGGTGCCGAAATTCCCATAAAAAGTATAAATCTTAATCTTTTTGTTGGTCATCAAATTAACGAGGATCTTCCTGAAATATGGACCCATAAAATTATGTTGGGTACCGGATTAAATTATAGTTTTTGATTTTTTCAATTCTTTCGAAACATTATATTGGAAAGGGCATATTTTTAGTTTTACCCAATATTAGCTACATTCAAAAGTGTGAGTTTGACCTGTATTGAATTATAAATTCTCTGTTGATAATTTTAATTACTTTTAAACTTATAAAAAGTAAACGGGTTAAAAGAGTTGAGATTATTTTTGTTTACAAATCATTTCTTTTTTTCAATTGTGAAATCTTAAATAATGAGTAGATCCAAGGCATCAAATATAAACGAGTGGGTTGAATTATACACTGCCGATTTGTATTCCTGGGCACGATATAAAGTGTCGGATACAGAGCTCGCCAAAGATTTAGTGCAGGATACATTTGTTGCTGCCGTTGAAAAATATGATGGATTTAAAGCTGAAAGCTCTCCCAAAACCTGGTTGATTAGTATTCTCAACCATAAAATTATCGACTATTACCGAAAAAAAGTGAGACAACCGGTTGCAAAAGAAATTGAATCGTTTTCCCGGTTTTTTGAAGCGAATGGCGATTGGCAGGAAAGCCGAAAACCAAATAATTGGCAAGTTGATGAAAATGAAGGGCATCTACTCGACGACAATAATTTTCAGCAAGTTTTGAAAGAATGCTTCGATGCCCTGCCCGAAAAATGGGGTACTTGTGTAAAATTAAAATACCTCGTTGAAAAGAATGGTGAACAAATTTGTCAGGAGCTGGATATTACACCGTCAAATTTTTGGCAGATCGTACACCGTGCAAAGATGCAGTTAAGGGATTGTGTGGAATCGAATTGGTTTAATAATTAAGGGAATGATGAAACGAGCATGGCAAATATTGGCACACAGGATGTTGATTATTCAGCGAGTTACATGTGTTTCCGTTAAAAACAAACAATTATAAACGCATAAAAAAGTTAATGCATATTTTATTTCTGTCGTGTTTGAAAGCAACTGAACTTATCGAAAAGAAGTTCCATGTTAAATTGTCGTTCAAAGAAAGGCTACAATTAAAATTACATAAAATGATGTGCGATGCCTGTACAATGTACGAAAAACAATCTGCACTTATTGAAAAAGGAATGGAGTTGCAACATAAACACCAACACGAAGAGTGTGACATTGAACAACTAAAAAAACAAATTTCGCTGAATTTAAAAGAGGCTAAAAACTAATCAGAAAAGATGGTTTTATCTGTGTTTTTCTATTATTAGCAACCTTTTAATTTATTACTATTTCAGCTATTATTTCTATATCTTATTGGTGCGTGTTATTTATTTTTATAAAATTCATCTATCAATTTCAGTGCTCTCTCCTTATCCTTCACTAAAATTTCAATTTCTACTGGCTCAAATCCTCCCGGAGAAACGTGCCAGGGAGCAATCGTACCCATTAATTGGTTCTTCAAATTAGCCATAATTCCATTGTCATTAAGAATTTCTTTAATAATTTCAGAATCAAAGGGATTGCCTTTAAATACAACAATTAGTTTAGAGTCTTTCATTTCACTTGGTTTAGAGTATTTCCTTAAATCCGCAGTTATAAAATTAGGTTTTTAAAAATTCATTCTACGTATAAATTTTTATGGAACAATATTATTTGTACCCAGCATTTGATTCAGAGCACGGTTAGCAACCCGAACCACGTATTTATTTTCATCGTTCATTACTTTTTGGAGATCCGGAATTAACGGTCTCGCTTTTTCATCAATTTCATCTATAACAAGTGCTGCATTTAAACGTGTCCATTCGTTGCTGTCGGTTAATCCGGCCGA
>CAYZBC010000292.1:5496-6614 GCA_964476535.1 uncultured Maribellus sp. | reverse complement strand
GGAATGCAATGGCTCCGCCAGCATGTTCTTCTTCAACCAGACCATATAAATTGGCAGAGTAACTGATTTGTGTTTTAATCTCTTTTTTCGAATAGCCGTAGTAATTATCTGCGATTAGAGTGACCACAATTCCACGTTCGTCACGACATGTAATTTTAAATGCGTTACCATTATTGTAGATTTCGTTCGCATTTTTCCAGCACATTCCTTCTCTTTTTTGCCTTTCGGTTGCATTGTCGTAATGCGGTAATCCGATTGCTTTCTTTCTGAGTTTGGTAAGTTGAGGCGCAAGAATGATACATCCGGTATGTCCGGTCCAGTGTTCAAAATCGAGTGCTGCATCGTTTTTAGCAAGGTTGTGATCCCCTGCGTTTCCAAAAATTGTCTCCACAAAATCAAGATTACTTACCAGACTACCCGGTGCAAAAAAGCGAATTTCCATACTTTTTTCACTGATTATCCCTTTTACTTCGGGGCAAACAACCGGGCGGAGAAGTAACGAAGCCATAAGTTTTGCTTGATTATTCTGGTTTGCAGTAAAAGGTAAAATGTTCAAATTGTCGGATGGGGCGAGAGCTGAATTAAGCAAGTGAGCAAAGGTGATTTTGGGTACCTCAATTTTATCTAAAGCAACGGGTAATCCACCCTCCACAATATGGAATGTTCCTTTGGTTGTTCGTTTGTCGGCTGCCGGATTATTTAGAATTCCCTGTTTTATACGATAAGAACTCACATATTCGTTTTGAAAAAAGTCACCGTTTGGAGGTAAACTAACTTCGCGGGCTAAACCGGGCTGGTTTAAAACGAAGGTGGAATTGGGCAAACGATACGATTTGTCGAAATTTAAATCTTTTAAATAGTCGTTAATGAATGTTTGAATTCGACTATCAACCGGAGAAAGGTGGTTGGACAATAGTCTGGATTTTTCTCTAAAACTGCTGATTAATCCTTCGGTTAAAGTTATAAATTTTTCATTTGAAAGTTTTGCGCCGGCATCAGTTTCTTTGGTATATAGTGGCTGTCCTAAAGATGATAATTGCAGATTGATGCACTGAATCATCTCTTTTCTATCTTTTTTTTCGGTCTTTTGTATGTTTTTATCTATATTCTTCATTATC
>CAYZBC010000292.1:0-5396 GCA_964476535.1 uncultured Maribellus sp. | reverse complement strand
TTTTTCAACGGGAACAAAACCTTCAGGAATTAATGAGTCGGCAGGAACATATGGAAAAACATCAACAATTGAGCTAACCGCAATAGCAGTTACAACATAAGGAATTACCAAATAAGATAAACTTTCGTCTAATCTTTTTAGAACTTCATTAATGTCATCGGCCATTATCAGGTAGTAGGTTCTGAGTTTTTTCTCCCGCCCCGCTTCCTCGTCGATTGTTACCAGGTTAATTGTTACTTTAAACCACCATTCGCCATCGTCGAAAGGAAATACTTCAGCAATATTAGATTTTTTTATGTCGATTACGGAGAACTCACCTTTTTTCACCATCTCTTGCATTTGTTTAATCATGCGAGTTTCTGCATCAGTAAAAGAGACAGCATCCAGTAAAAAGTTTTCGGTTACCATATTCTCTTTTCCACTCTCCGACACTTTCATATATTTCACTTTGCTTTCGAACCAAGTTTGCATCATAATTTTTTATTTTTTTTGAATGGACAAAAATAGTTTTCTAAATACAATAGAATTAAGAAAATTGAATTTTATTCTTTTAAATTTTTCAACATAAAAAAACCAGTCACTTTTATGTGAACTGGTTTTTCGTTTTCTAATTTAACTAAACATACACAAACTATATCATGACCTTAAAATTCTTCTTGTTGTAGTAAATTTCTAAGTTTGATTTTGTAATCCATTCTGGATTTGTCAATGACCCGCCACAGCAGGCGGGCCAAAACAGACAGCTATAGACTTAAAAAGCAAAGAAGATTAATTGTAGGCTCCTTCTCCATGTTCATAGATATCGAGACCTTCTTCTTCAACACGTTTGGAGGCACGTAATATTTTAAATTTCTTTAATATTGTGAATAGGATAAATCCGGTTCCAGCTGCCCATACAAAGAAAACTAATACTCCAATTGCTTGAACGCCCAATAGTTTGGGTCCAAACCCGTAAAATAATCCTTCTGAAGTTGAGAATAAACCAACAGCTAAAGTCCCAAATGCACCACTAACTCCGTGCACTGAAATTGCACCCACCGGGTCGTCAATTTTTAATACTTTATCGAAAAACTCAACAGCAAAAGGTAAAATAGCGCCAGCCATTGTACCAATAAGTACAGCACCAACTGGATTAACGGCATCGCAGCCTGCGGTTATGGCGACCAATCCTGCCAATGCACCGTTAAGTGATATGGATAAGGCCGGACGTTTGTATCGGAGCCATGAAACCAACATAGCCGTAATTGCACCCGTTGCGGCGGCTAAGTTTGTCGTAACTGCAATGTGAGCAATGCCAACAGCATTGTCTGTTCCGGCTGCAGCTAGCTGCGATCCCGGATTAAAGCCAAACCAGCCGAACCAGAGGATAAATACTCCAAGTGCTCCCAATGTTAAGTTGTGGCCGGGAATAGCTTTTGGCTTTCCATCTTTCCCGTATTTCCCGAGGCGTGGACCAATAATGGCTGCACCAGCTAAACCAACCCATGCACCAACAGAATGGACAATCGATGAACCCGCGAAATCGTGGAATCCAAGTTGGCTCAACCATCCACCTCCCCATGTCCAGTGACCTGAAATTGGATATATTAGTACGGTAATAACAATACTAAAAATTAGATAAGCTTTAAATTCGGTACGTTCTGCCATGGCTCCCGAAACAATGGTTGCTGCGGTTGCTGCAAAAACTGTTTGAAAAAACAAGTCGGCATAATCGGCATAATTGTCGTCAAAACCGTCGCTCATAAAGAATAAATCGGGAGTCCCAATAATTCCGAAAATGGAATCTCCATACATAAGAGTATATCCAATTATCCAGTATAATAATGAACCGATTGAAAAGTCCATTAAGTTTTTCATTAAAATATTTGCCGTGTTTTTTGAGCGGGTAAATCCTGCTTCCACCATCGCAAAACCTGGCTGCATAAACATTACCATAAATCCTGCAATCAACAACCACATATTATCTATACCTATTTGAAGGCCTTGTAAAGTTTCTTCCATGATACTTTGATTTTAAAATTTTTACTCCTCTTTTCCTTTAATGAATAATGATTCATCTCCTTTTTCTCCCGTGCGAATACGATACGATTCTTCGATAGGAATGATAAATATTTTACCATCACCAATCTCACCTGTTCTGGCTGAACTTAAAATTGCCGTCACCGATTTTTCAACATTTTTATCGCGAACGATAATTGAAAGTTTGATCCGTTCAATTGTACTTGTATCGTACTTTATTCCGCGGTAAACACGGCCTTCGCGTGCCTGTCCAACTCCACGTACATCCCAGAAAGAGAAGAATTCTATTCCTGCTTCATGAAGGGCATCTTTTACCTCTTCAAATTTTGTTTTGCGTATAATTGCTTCAATTTTTTTCATTTTTATTTCGTTTAAATGATTATAGAGAAATTCCTACTACTATATGAAATTGTTCGGATGATGGGTTAAGAATGGCGGCTCCTGAGATTGGAAGAGAGAAACTGTCGGTGATTTTGATTTCTTTTGATGTAGAAAGTCCAATGTTACAGATACTGAATTCACCATCCATTGTATAAGCACCATCGCCTCCGCCAAGAGTAATATCGACTGGTCCTGCCGTTACAGCTGCTTCAAGATAAATATCACCAAAGCCGCCGTTCATCATATATGCACCTGTTAGAGAAACTGCACCTATTCCGAGGTTAACCATTGGTTCGATGTAGTGTGAGTCACCATTCATCCATTCTGATCCTGGAAAATAATAATCAGTAACTGTAAAACTTAATGATCCACTTTCGCCCAGGTCAAATCCGTAGCTTGCATAAATATCTGCTTCAGCGGCTTCATCGGTCGATGCATTGTATGAACCCCATGCTCCAAGAGCAAAACCACCAGCACGAAACTCAACAAAAGGTTGTAAGGCCGGCCCTGAACCAAATTTTGTTCCACGCCAAACATAACTGCTGTAAATGTCTAATCCTGTACTTACTTCTTGTGCCTTTGCAAATGGAGTAGTTGTTATCAGTAGTAACAAACTCGCTGCAATAAGTAGTGTCTTTTTCATAATTGTAATTTTAAAATGTTAAGTTTTATTTATTTGTTTTAAAAATTTATTCTACTTCTTTGTTTTATAAAATGATAAAAATTTATTATACCCCCATCTTTCATGAATCATGTCTTGTAAAAAAACAGTAAAAACTATAGATGCCCCCTAGAAATTTTAATTATGATTCAAAAAAATTAAATATTTTGCAAATGGTATCTATTTATGTGTGGATAATTGCCTTCTCGTAACAAACTATTAATATTGGAGTTGTTTATTGTCTAAAACGACAGTAAATAGCATATAAAAAACCAAAACTCTATTAAAAGAGGAATTTTAGACTCAATGTTCTAGATGGCCTATTTTGAGTAGGTAGATTTATAGTTCAATCGGAATGCATTTTAATACAGCTGAAAACCAGTATGAATTGAAAAACGGAATATAAAATGAAACGTGCTTGGCTAATATTCGCACACAGGAGGACGATTAATCAGTGAGTTCTACTTCAATTGACGGATTGTAATTAAAAACAAACAATTAAAAACCCATGAAATTTATATTGAAATGGAAGGAGCAAACTGTAATTACAGCCCTTTTATTATTTAGAGTGTTTGGACTTTTATGGCAAACATTAATTACAAAATATCTTCAAAAAGAAATGAACCCATTTCACCCTGTATATTTTCTTTGGAGCGGGTGTAGAAAATAACAGGTGAGTTTTCGGAAATTCGATTTTTAGGAATTGAAATCTGTATTGTTGCATTCCCTCTCGGAACTATTTTAACGTTTTCAGAAGAAGTTGTTAAAGGAGTGGACACAAGTTCCGTTTTATTTTGCATAATTGCCAAACTGGGTTCCGAAATGTGTTCGGTAAAAATTTGGTGTGTATTTGTGTTCGTTAAAGTAAAACTAAATTTAATTTCATTTTCAGTTTGAATCGTTTTATTCCATATAATTTGAAGCCCGTTTAACGGCTGGAATTTTTCGATAATAACATATCCTTTCATTTCTCCGGTTATCATCTTTGTTAGGTTGGGTGGATTTAAGTGTTTCGACAGAATGGCAAATAATGGTTCTCCTTCGGCGTATTTTTCATCGCTCCATAAATCGTATTGATTATACCTGTAACCTGGAGTAGAAAGAAGAACCGCAGAGTCACCAGTGTAAAAAATATAATTACTGATTGCTGCGTAATTATTAAAAAATCCAACTTTTTTGCCATTTGCCATCTCTTTTATTTCTTTGGCATTTGCTTCGCGATTGTAGAAAGTAATTTTTAAATGTCCAACATTTGGGATAATATCTAGTGCCAAATAAATTCTAAAAAAAAGTATTAATATAATAATTGGAGTTGCCAGCCATTTGAACCATTTCCTAATTTTATCATCATCGCGAATTAAGGGGTAAGTTAAAAACATGAGCATCGGAATTATCGCGGCTACCCAGTGTGCCTCAATCCGGTTTTTGAAACTCATCACGAAAAACAGAATTATAAATCCTATAATATTGAAAAGCAGTGCCCGTTGAAAGGAAGATTGGATTTTGACTTTTCGCAGTTTCCAGAAAACCAAAATGCCGGTTAACGGGCCAGCCATTGCAAGTAATCCAAAAATATACGGCAAAACATATTTAAACTGAAATGGTTTTGAGCGCTCTACCAAATGGTATTTGAATGTTGGGAATTCGTTTTCGATTTGCCAGAGAATGTGAGGTAAAAGCAAGACCACTGAAAGAATGATTATTCCGTAAAAATATTTGCTTTTGAATAGTTTTAAGTTAGAAAGTACGGTGAACCCAATAATTATAAATGCGTGGTATTTGCTATAAATCATTGCAGGAATAATGATGCCGAGCATTAGTGAATTTCCCCAACCTGGTTTTTCCAAAAATTTCTTGTAAAAGATTAGAAAAAGCATGGCGAAAAATAAAAGTGGAACATCGGGAATGGCTAAAAACCCTGCAATGTGGGTGTGAATTAATGGAAATGAAAAAACAAAAACAGTTAAAAACCAAATGTCTTTTTTTTCGTTTAATTCATTTAAAATTAAAGCGAGCGTGGTGGTGGATAAAAATACGATAAATAATCGAACCCCAATTTCGCCTGGCAAAAGTGCATTCCCCAAATAGATGAAAAGTGCGGACATGGGAGGATGATCGAAAAAGCCCCAATCAAGATTTTGTGAGTACATCCAGTAATACGACTCGTCGGAATGAAGTCCGGTAAAAAAAGACTGTACAAGGTTTATTATTAACCAAGTGAAAATTATTAAATAGTGTGTTTTCTCGAGATTCTTTATCATTTATTACAAAAAGTATTATATCATTAGTAAAATCTAATTTTATGGAGGAACCTTTGATCCCACAAAAAAAAATG
>CAYZBC010000291.1:0-6695 GCA_964476535.1 uncultured Maribellus sp. | reverse complement strand
TGCGGCATTCTCAGGTTAAATTGGTATAATACAGTGGAGTTAAAAATTTATTGAAAATTATATTATTTTTGAATGCGAATTGTCTTTAAAGATTGAGTGAGAGAAACTGTTAATTGAGTTTTTTCCTCTTATTCAGTATCGTATCCCCATTTTAGGTAAACACTACCCCATGTAAATCCTGCGCCAAAAGCGGCAAGAATAATGTTGTCTCCTTTGTGCAGTTTCTTTTCAAAGTCCCACAAACAAAGAGGAATAGTTGCGGCAGTTGTATTCCCATATTTCTCAATATTAATTAATACCTGCTCCTTTTTTATACCCATTCTTCTGGCAGTAGCATCAATAATACGAAGATTTGCTTGGTGTGGAACCAGCCAATTAACATCCTCCGATTTTAGGTTATATTTATCCATTATTTCAACTGCAACGTCGGCCATGCTGCAAACGGCAGCTTTAAAAACAGCTTGTCCTTCCTGGTAAACAAAGTGCTTCTCTTTTTCAATCGTTTCGTATGAGGCGGGAAGTAACGAGCCACCTGCTTTCACGTGTAAATGATGGCGCCCCAGACCGTCAACACGGTTTATGTAATCAACAACTCCAATATCTTCTGTTGTTGGTTCAAGTAAAGTAGCTGTTCCGGCATCACCAAAAAGAGGGCAAGTAGTACGGTCTTTGTAGTTGGTAATCGACGACATCATGTCGGCAGCAACCACAACTACTTTTTTGTATCTACCCGATTCAATAAATTGAGTGGCAGTTGCAAGAGCAAAAATAAATCCTGAGCAGGCAGCATTTAAATCGAAACTCCAGGCATTGTGGATTCCAACTTTGTCAGCAATAATATTTGCAGTTGCCGGGAAGGGCATGTCTGGTGTAATTGTGGCACAGATTAACATGTCAACTTCATCAACCGGAGTATTTGTTTTCTTTAATAAGTTTTTTACCGCTTCTGAACCCATGTAACTGGTAGCTTTCCCTTCTCCTTTTAGAATGCGGCGTTCTTTAATACCAATGCGCTGCATTATCCACTCGTCCGAAGTATTTACCATTGTACTTATTTCTTCGTTGGTTAAACGGTATTCGGGTAAGTAGGCTCCTACTCCTGTTATTACTGCTCTGGTTTTATTCATTGTCCTAACTTATTTTGAAAGAAGATTTCAACAGAAATTGTTCATGCTGAAAAATAGTGTGCGAATATAGAAGTTAAATTAAGTAAATACAAAGTTTTAGGGGCAGGCTTAATAAAAGCTTTATTTACAGGAGACTATTTAATTCAGGGGTTCGAAAAATCTACTTATTTGTTGGGGGTGGTACTCTTAATAATACTGAAAATATTCTACGGGAAATTGAAGTGCGAACTGCAAGAGATCTCTTGCAGTTCGATAAAATCGAAATAAAGGTGATTTTTATTTTGTTATAAAAGCAAAAAAACCGGGTAAAAACCCGGTTTTAAACTGCAATTTCTTTTTCAATTACTTGTTTGCCTCTATAATATCCACATTCCGGACAAACCGTGTGGTATTTTACTGTAGTTCCACAATTAGAACAAGTAGCAAGAGTTGGAAGAGTGGCTTTGTAATGTGTACGCCTTTTGTCTCTTCTCGATTTTGATATTTTATGCTTTGGATGTGCCATAATATATATTGTATTTAATTATTATTTAGTTTTTTTAATGCATTCCAACGAGGGTCGTTTATTGTATCCTCCTCATCTTCACTTTGCATGTAATTCTTTAATTGTTTAATCATCTCTTTGTTGCACTCCCTCTTGCCATCTTTATTCTTCGGATGGACATGTCTTAAAGGAATACTCAAAGATACATATTCATAAATTGGTTGAGCCAAGCTAATAAAATGTTCTTTGGGTAAAACCCAAACTACGTTTTCACCTTCTTCGAATTCTTTTTCTCCGAATTTTACAAAAAATTCAGTTTCACCTTTCACCTTCTGGTGGAAATTATCCAAACATCGGTCGCAGGTAAGTTCGAGCCACCCTTTTATTTTAAGGTGAAGTTTTAAAAATGTACTGCGTTTTTCCAGTGTCACTTTTATTGTTACATCCCCGTTGTCAACCAGGCTCTCTTCAAAATGTGCAAAGAACGTATCGTCAATCCCGAATTCGAAATCGTGAAGGCCTTCATTAAGACCTTTAAATTCAATATTATATTTCGATTTCCAGCTCACGATTCCAAAAAAGTGATGCAAAAGTATAAATTTTTTATTAACACCCGAACGATTCAATAATTTATTTTGGATTATATTCTAAATGAATAAGAAAAGTAAATAAACGAATAATATAGTCGGTAAAGTGAGATTCAATATTTTTAATGTGAATTACAGACGTACATATTGGATTTTTTTAATTGAGGCTATTTATTCAACACAATCCTAAAAGTCGTACCCTTCCCAATTTCCGATGATTTAATAAAAATTTTACCGCGGTGATAGATTTCAATAATTCGTTTGGCAAGCGAAAGTCCCAGTCCCCAACCACGTTTTTTTGTAGAGTATCCGGGTTGAAAAATGGTTTTAAAATTTGATTTTGTCACACCAATTCCAGTATCGGAAATATCAATAAAAACCTGTTCTTCTTTTTCTTTTAATTTAACTGAAATCTTACCATCATTTCCCATGGCATCAATCGCATTTTTGCAGATATTCTCTATTACCCACGAAAAGAGTGCTGTGTTGAGTGGCGTTTCAACAGGCACTTCATTAGAATATGAAGTTTCAAATATAACCTTGCTAGAAGAACGTGTTTTTAAATAATTTATGGTAGAACTTAGAACTTCAACTAAATTTGTGGGAAGTAATTCGGGTTTCGAACCAATTTTCGAGAACCGTTCCGTTATACGTTCCAGTCGTTCGGTGTCTTTTTCGAATTCTTTAATCAATTCAGGATCTACATTTTTTAATTTAAGTAATTCGGTCCAGGCCATTAGCGACGAGATTGGCGTTCCCAATTGATGAGCCGTTTCTTTCGACATACCTACCCAGACTTGATTTTGTTCAGCACGCTGAGTTGCATTAAATGCAAAATAGGCAACCGCAATAAATACAATAATTACAAAAAGCTGCACCAAAGGGTAAAATCTTAAATTACGCAAAATACTTGATTCGCGGTAGTAGAGATACTGAAAGTTATTTTCGGAAATTTTAATTGAAATTGGCTCCGAATAATCTTTCATTTTTTTTAGTTCTCTTTTTAAAACCTCATTTTTTCTCGATTCGTTATAGCTAATATTAGCACTGTTGTTAAATGTGCCGTCGGCTTCTATAATAAGTATGGGAATTGTTGTATTCTTAGAAGTAACCATACTAAGAAAACTCAAATAGTTACTGTTTAAATCTTCCATTTCCAGGGAACTGGTTTCGGTGGCGGCAGAATTTAAACGGTTTGTTGCTTCTGCCCAAAGTTCAACCTTATTGCGCTCTTCCTGCGCCATTTTTTCGGTCAACCAGTTGGTGTAAACCAATGAAACAACTCCAATAATAATTGCAATAAACAGGAGTAAGATTTTCCAACGTCGTCTTTTAAGATAGATATCCACTATGAGGTAGTTTTTACGTATTACAGATGAAAACGAGAGATATTTTAGTTTATTATTTTTTTAAGAAATTCAGTACCGATTTAACAATTCCTTTGGTGTCAATCCCACATTGTTTGTACAACTCTTCAGGTGTTCCGTGTTCAATAAATTTATCTGGCACACCCAATAGTTTTACATTTGCCGAATGGTTATTTTGTGCCATAAATTCTAAAACAGTGCTTCCAAATCCTCCTTGTATTGTGCCGTCTTCAACCGTTACAATGTATTTGAATTTTTCAAAAACCTCGGTTAATAATGTGGAATCAATTGGTTTTACAAAACGCAAATCGTAATGTGCTGCATAAATTTCTTTGTTTGCCAAACTTTTTATCGCACGTTCTGCAAAAATTCCTGTTTTGCCAATGCTTAAGATGGCAAGGTCTTTTCCATCGGCTAATTTTCTTCCTTTTCCTATTTCAATTTCTTCAAATGGTTTTTTCCAGTTTGGTTTAATACCGCATCCCCGGGGATAACGAATAGAAAATGGATGATTGTTTTTTTCTAGTTGCGCTGTAAACATTAGGTTGCGCAGTTCAATTTCGTCCATGGGTGCCGAAACAATCATGTTCGGGATTGAGCGCATGTATGCAATATCGAAAACACCATGGTGTGTTGGCCCATCTTCTCCGACCAATCCTCCACGGTCGAGGCAAAATATTACGGGTAGATTCTGGATAGCCACATCGTGAATTATTTGGTCGTAGGCACGTTGCATAAAAGTAGAGTAGATATTACAAAACGGAACCATTCCCTGAGTGGCCAACCCAGCCGAGAAAGTAACTGCATGTTGTTCTGCAATACCCACGTCGAAAGCACGATCCGGCATTTTTTTAATCATTAAGTTCATCGAACATCCTGAAGGCATGGCTGGTGTTATTCCAATAATTTTTTCGTTCAGTTCAGCCAATTCCAACAAAGTTTCGCCAAAAACATTTTGGAATTTTGGTGCTTTTTCAGCCGGGCAGTCACAAGTGTAAATCTCTCCGGTTTCTTTATCGAAAATGCCGGGAGCATGATATTTGGTTTGATTAAGCTCAGCTTGCTTAAACCCTTTGCCCTTTTTCGTAATTACGTGTAGAAGTTTTGGCCCAGGTATCTTTTTTAAATCGTTTAGAACTTTAGTAAGATAAACAACATCGTGTCCGTCAATAGGTCCAAAATATCGAAAATCAAATGCTTCAAAAAGATTGTTTTCCTTTAAAATCATATTTTTCAAAGCGTGTTGATTTTTCTGAAGAAATCTACGTATTTTTCTACCAACGACATCTAATTTTCCAAGTCCTTCCCAAACATCTTTTTTAAACCGGTTGTAGGTATGAGACTTCGAAATATTCAATAAATACTGATTGAACCCACCAACACTTGGGTCGATGGCCATGTTGTTATCGTTTAATATAACCAACAGGTCTGAATTATTGCCACCAGCATTGTTTAATCCTTCAAAAGCCATCCCTCCTGTCATAGCCCCATCGCCAATTACAGCCACTACCTTTCTGTCTTTTTCTTCTTTTAAGCGCGATGCAGTTGCCATTCCAAGTGCTGCCGAAATAGATGTTGAAGCGTGTCCAACCCCAAAAGAATCGAATTCGCTCTCTTCCCTTTTCGGGAATCCGCTTATCCCTTTATATTTTCGGTTGGTATCAAAATTATTCCGTCTTCCGGTAAGTATTTTATGTCCGTATGCCTGGTGCCCAACATCCCAAATTAATTGGTCGTATGGTGTGTTATAAACATAGTGTAGCGCAACAGTTAACTCCACCACCCCTAAACTTGAGCCAAAATGTCCGGGATTGGTTGATAAAATATCAATAATAAAATCCCTTAATTCGTCGCAAATCTCTGGAAGTTCTTTTAACGATAACTTCTTCAAATCAATTGGTCCGTCTATACTTTCAAGTAGCTTCCCCTTTACTTCATCCATCTGTATGAAAAATATTTTCAAAGATAATAATTCCTCGATTACTCTTTGTAAAAGTGTAACGAAACAAATTTTTAGCGTGTTGTAAAAGAAGTAAAATTATACTTAATATTTATTTATTTGCTTGAAATGAGTGTTGAATTTAACTTGAGTATTAAAACAGTTAGTTCTCATTTTATTATTCAGAAACAAACGAATGGATGTGGTAAAGTCCATCGAGGGTTAGCATTTCGTCTGCAGTTTGAACAAATTTAGTTAATGGTGCAATCACTGTGCTGAGTCCACCGGTAGCAACAACTGTTAGTTTTTCGTTTAATTCGTTTTGCGTGCGTTCAATAATTGAATCGACTAAACCTGTAAATCCATAAACAACACCAGCTTGTATTGCATGAATTGTATTCTCTCCTAATACGGATGGCGGAGGAGTGAGGTGAATTTGTGGTAGCTGAGCTGTTTTTCCTGCCAAAGCACTAACAGCTGTTTGCAATCCGGGAGCAATGGCAACTCCTAATATTTCTGCATTTTTCCCAATAGTTGTAAAGGTAAGTGCAGTGCCAAAATCAATAATCATGGTAAGATTCCCGAATTTCTGATAGGCTGCAACAGCATTGGCAACTAAGTCGCTTCCAATTTCGTAAGGGTTTAGAATTTTAATGGGTAGTTTAGGGTAAACATTTGGATTTACTGAAATTGTTTCTGCATTGGGAATGAGTTCGGTAAGCATTTCGGTAAATGGGTGTACCAAAGAAGGAACAACACTGCTTAAAACAATTTGATGAATTTCGGAAAAGCAAATTTTACCTGCCGATAACAACGAGCGAAAAATAACTTTATACTCATCGGCAGTTTTTAATTGATCGGTTTGAATTCTCCAATGTTTTAACCAGGTGGAATTGTTATGAATGCCAAAAACGATGTTTGTGTTTCCAATGTCGATTGCCAATAGCATATTTTCTAACTTTATTTTTATGGTTGTAGATGAAAACAGGTTACTGTCGGACAGGTTTGTTTAACTTGATTGTGCTTCAGTTATTGCCAGAACCTCTTTTTAATCTTTACTTACAACAAACTTAGTTGTTTATCTTTTTTTAGATAGTTTTTTCAAGTAATTTTTTAATAATTCGTGATAATACAAACATAAAGGATGCTCAATTGGATCGTAATTTGTATTTTTAATAACAGAATTGAAAG
>CAYZBC010000290.1:0-6702 GCA_964476535.1 uncultured Maribellus sp. | reverse complement strand
GCTCAAATGAAATTTTTCTTATTTAATAAATTATAAAAAGCTACTTTGTAAGTATTACTAACCGGAATTAATTTCTGTCTGATTTTAATGGCGTTGTTTTCGATATAATCAATTTTGTTCAAGGCAATGAGATAGGATTTGTGTACCCGAATAAAATTTTTTGAATCGAGTAATTCCTCTATTTTCTTGAAGTTTAGCAGCGTCATTATTTTGCTGTCTTCGGTATGAATTTGGAGATAATCGCGCATTCCCTCGATGTAAAGTATTTTGTTGAAATAGACTTTAACTGTTTTGTTTCCTGATTTAATAAAAGTAAAATCGGGTTTGGCAGGCTCCTGTATTTGATTCCCGATTTCAGTTTGAGCGGTTTTTAAATTTATGTCTTTTAAAAAACGGGCATAAACTTTTTCAACAGCTTTTACAAAACGTTCAAAGGGAATGGGTTTCAAAAGATAATCCATTACGTCCAATTCATAGGCTTTTAAAGCATATTCATCGAAAGCAGTGGTTAGAATTACATGGGGTGGATCTTTTATGGTTTCCAGCAATTGAATACCGGTGAATTCATCCATTTGAATGTCGAGAAAAATTAGGTCAACCCGGTTCTCTCGCAAAAAGGAGAAAGTGGAAAGTGCATTGTCGAATGTTCCCAGTAAATTGAGGTAATCAATTTTTTCGGTATAACGTTTTATTTTTTTCAGTGCAAGAATTTCGTCGTCAACGGCTATGCAATTCATCTTCATAACAAAGGTACTTTAAGATATACTTCAAATTTATCCATATTCTGTTTAATATCAAAAATGTAACTCTCCCCGTACAAAAGCTTTAGGCGTTTCTCCACATTTTTCAAACCAGTTCCTGTACCATTATCTGGAAGTTTAAAATCGTTACGTTTCACAAAGTTGGAAGTTCTTAGCTCAATAAATTCTTTTTCAACATTAAATTGAATTTGAATTCCGGGAGACTTGGATTGTTTGTTACAATGTTTTACTGCATTTTCAATAACCGGAATAAATAGAAGTGGTGGAATTTGTTTTCCTGAGTTTGATCCTGTCGATTTAATTTCCAAAAATGCCGGATCTTTAAAACTCATTTTTGCCAATTCCAGATAATCTTCAATGTAAGTAATTTCTTTTTCGAGCAGTACTGTCTCGCATTGTGATTCCTGCAACATGTGCCGCATTATTTTCGACAAAAGAAATATGGCATTGGACGCTTTTTCTTTGTCTTCGAATATTAGCGCATCGATATTATTTAATACATTAAATAAAAAATGTGGGTTAATTTGGGATCGTAAAATGCCGAGTTCCGATTGTATATTTCTTTTTTCTAATTCCGATTGGATTAACTGAATATTGAATGAATAGCTGAAAAGTTTTAATGCTGTTGCCGTTCCAACAATCATAAAGTTATTTACCAGCCAGTTAAAAAGTTCAGAGATAAATGGCCTTTGAATAGTCCAAAAACCAAGCATTGGCTGAATGTTTAACATTATGTACTGAGAAATTAAAATGTTAAGTGAAATGGCCAAAGCAGTTCCAAGAACAAAAATTATCAGGTTGCGACTTTTGAATACAAAACGTGGAATGAGAAATTCAATAACGAAATAAACTGTAATTATGTCAAAGGGGACATATATGAGATTTACAAAAGCTTCAAATGTGAATCCATAACCTGCAATTCTCGGAACAGTATAGAAAGAGAATATAAATATCCAAAACAGAATATGGTTTACAATCCTGTATTTAAAAATCTTCATTTTATAGACTTGAATTCTAATACAATAGTACAAGAAATCTTTGAAAATAGTTATGATTTTCAGTTAAACAAAATAGATATTCGTCCAATTCAGGTCATCGGTTAAAATGGTTATTTTGCAGATAATAAATACAAACTTGCAGATATTTTTAATTTGATTACCACGCTACTTTGGTTTTTTCATTTTCTGAGCGTGCAATAGTAACTGCACCACAGCTGTCGCTCCAAACATTTACTGTTGTGCGGGTCATGTCAAGAATCCGATCGACGGCCAGAATTAGTCCAATTCCTTCCAGCGGTAATCCAACTGCTGTTAACACAATAGTAATCATTACCAGCCCGGCCATTGGAATGCCAGCTGCCCCGATTGATGCCAGCAAAGCAGTTACAACGATTAGAAGCTGTTGTAAAAAACTTAATTCAATCCCATAAACCTGAGCAATAAAAATAGCAGCCACACATTCGTAAAGTGCTGTACCGTCCATGTTTACAGTTGCTCCAAGTGGCAGTACAAAACTGGTAACCGGGTTCGAAACCCCACTTTTATGCTCAACGGCTTCCATCGATAATGGCAATGTTGCACTCGACGATGCGGTTGAGAAAGCAGTCAATAACGGAGTTATCATATTTTTCATGTGCTTGAAAGGTTTAACTTTAGCTATAAACCGAAGAATAAGAGGCAATGTTACAAAGGCATGTATTCCAAGGGCCAGGAAAACGGTTAGCATATAAACGGCCATGCTTCCAGCGATATTGGCAAGCTGGTCGGCATTTCTACTTACTTCGTGAGCAACAATCCCAAATATTCCCAGTGGAGTAAATTTTATGATGAACATCGTCATTTTCATCATTACTTCAAATACTGCTTCGAAAAAGACAGCTAAAGTATCTTTGTATTTTCCTTTAACCTGCGTGATAAAAACACCAAATATTATTGCAAAGAAAATGATTGGTAGAATGTCTCCATTTACCATTGCTTTGAAAATATTTTCAGGAACAATGCGCATTAATATGTCGTTTACAGAACCTGCACTTGCTGCCAAACCTTCAACGCTTTCGGTAAAACCCATTTCAACACCAACACCCGGTTTTATAATGTTAACCAAAATTAAACCAGTTAATATTGCAAGCGTACTTGTCGATAAATAATAAAGCATGGTTTTGGCTCCCATTCGGCCCAAATTGTTTCCTCCGCCCATGCTGGTAACTCCCGAAATTATGGAACTTAAAATTAGCGGGACGATTACCATTTTTAAGGCAGTTAAAAATATCTCACCCATCCAGGCGACATATTTAACACCCAGTGGAACAAAATATCCGAATAAAACGGCCAGAACTAATGCGATTAGAATTTGCCAATAAAGTTTGATTTTTAATATTTTCACAATGATGATTTTTTTTGTTTTATAAAATGAGCTGCTAATTTATCTTTTTTTGAAGAGTTGACAAATAATACTTTTAGAAGGCGAAAGTTTTAGAAATTATGGTTTTTTCAATAAAATGTATTTTTAGTGTTCTAATGGTAAATTACGAATGTGATGAGAGAGCGATTTATTTGAGAAGTAAATCAATAAATAGTGTACACAGCGAACTCAAAAAATTGATTTTTTTTGTTACAATCTAATTGTTCTCGACAGAATAACAGAAACTCCAAAACCGGCCCCCAACTGGGTTCCGTTAAAATATTGGTAAATGGGAATGTCCAACATTGTTGAAATATACCATTCTTCTTTTAGAACATAATTAATTTGTGGTGAAACGAAAAACAATGTACTTCCTGAAGATTCTTTAATGATGTTTGAAATTTTGTCGTGTGTACGAATTTCATTGCGCAATTGTAAAATTGCAGTCCAATCACCTTTAAGCCATGGAAACATTAAATGTTTCGATATATAAAAGGAGTTAAAAAATGAAGTTCCCAGTTTGTAGTCGTATTTATTGGGTGCATTTGTCTCAATCCTGTTTAGAACAAAATAGCGCATGCCGCTTCCCGAGCTCTCCTTCACAAATGAGGAGTTAAAAACAAAACCATAAGCACCAATAGTTGGTTGTACTTCAACAGGCAGCTCCACATTATTTACTACTTGGGGAGTTCTGGAGAAAGGTATTTTAGCTCCAATTCCTCCGGTTAAATAGATTCGTTTAAATTGATCCGCAAAAATGCTCCTTTTTGCAGAAATAATCATATTGGATAATCCTTCTCCTCTCAGTTTGTATTGCGGGACAAGATTGTATACTTGTGTTTTGTTAAAAAAATATCCTGACTCAATTTCCACACTTAGCTTGTTGCTTAATCCATAACCTACAATTATTGAAGAGTAGTTATAAAAAGCTTTATTTATTAGTTCAAAATCTGAATGTTGGGTTTTTTCATAATATTGGTTGCCTTGCCCATATTTGTAAAAAGAGATCACTCTTAAAGAATTTTTTTCAAGAACAAGAAGGTTTCCGGTACCACCAACAGGACTAACAGACGAAAGGCACTGTGCTTTTGTTAAATATGGACTTATTGCCAATAAGACAATGATGAATATGAGTTTTCTATTCAACAACAACAATATCGATTGTTTTTGTTTCTGACTGATTATTTCCATTAGTTATTGTACATGTAATTTGATTTTCACCTAAATAGCAGGGAGACGATGCGTATATTACTTCAGATCCGAAACCCAGAATATCTCCTTTAAACGCTGACCAGTGATAACTAAGATTACTGCCAGTTGCAGTGGCAATAACATTGGTTACTTCACCCGAAACCAGAGTGTCTTCTTCCGCAACGAGCGATTGAAATATTAAATCTTGTGAAGGTTCTTCCTCTTCCTCTTTATTGCAGTTACACAGAATGAGTGCAAAGAATATAAACATTGGAACTAAGTTTTTCATTTTAAACTGAATTTTAATTATTCGTTTTTAATACATCTGATAGAAAATCCATAAGTTTTAGGAAATGTATTCCACCTTCCTGCATTATTTGCATATATATCCAGGCATCTTCGCCAGGCATTATTTCCGTATTCATTTGATGTCCACATATATTCCATGCGACCAAGCAGACTGTAACTACCATTGGAGGAACGTCTTCCTGATAACCGGGCATCGTACCCGGAAATGCCGCCATATATTAATTGCGTGCCAACGGTAGCACCTCTCCATGTGTTAGTCAGGTCAGCTTCTTGCCGTGTCATTCCCAGATGTATTTCCAGTATTTTAAATTCTTCATCGGAGGGGATGTGCCATTCACAAGGGCAAATTCCCTGGGTTTTTTCTTCGGTTGAACCATTCATTGCTGCATTCCATGTATATAATCTGCCATAAATTTCTTCATAAGTTGTGTCGTTCCTATACACGTAGCTTTCAATTGAAGAACCATCGGGATCATGCGTTACCCGGAGATTTTCTTTCATCCAAATCTGGTCTCCAATTTTTACCGTGGCATAAATGTTTCCATCAATATCGATTATACAATCTATTATTGAAATGCTGTCGGTTAGTGTTTGTCCTTTACTGTCTTCTATTGTTAAAATGTATTCTCCAGCTGTTAGATTGTTGATGTGCCCTGTACTAAAACCGTTCGACCAAGAAAAAATGAATGGGGGATATCCACCGCTAATTGCTGTGTTTATTATGCCATCGCTGGCATTGGTTTCTGATGGATTTGTGATTTCAAACTCTACTATAATGGGAATCGGAGCAGGTTGGGTTATATTGAAAGTGTCGGATTCTATATTATTGCGTGAATCAGTAACAATTACGGAATAAACTCCTGCCGGTAAACTATCAATGTCTTCGGTTGTCTCATTGTTTGACCATAAAAAAGTAAATGGTAGCACACCTCCTGAAACCGTCAGATTAATTGCCCCGTCGTTATTCCCGAATTCACTCACGTTTTTTATCTCGTAGCTTATTTCAACCGGATGGAATATCTCTTCATTATCTTTTTGACATTTTAGAAAAGATAAAGGAATTAGAATCATCAAGATTTTTAGAATTATTTTATTCATGAGTGAAACGATATTAAGTTTTTGAGATATATTAGAAACTTTAGTTCATATATATTTGTATATATAATTCAATATCTATTCTTTAGAACCTTGTAATTTACAAAAATAGTTTTAATAAATCAAAAGTCTTATATCATTTTTCTGTTTTATTCTTTCGTAAATTTAAATCCAAAACTATTTTTCTTGAAAACCGGGTTATTTTCTTTATTTGGAGCAAAAAAAATAAGATAAAACGGGCAAACTGATTTGAATGAAATTTGAGCTTAGGTTTGATATTAGAATCCGGAAATTGAAATTTTTACAGCAACACTTTCAAATTTGTCTCCTTTAAATCCTGTGAAAACTCCAACATTCCCCACAAAAAACAGACTGTTCAAACTGTAGCCGGCTTCCCAGTAATTATTTAAAGCGGGAGTTGTAAGATAGTTCAAATGAATACTTTCGCTCCATGTCCGCTTGTTTAGAAACGATAAGTAACGTAACAGTAAATACTCCGATCTAAATTCTGTGCCAATGTTTAAATAGCTTTGGTTGGTGCTAAATTCGTAACCATTTAGCAATTGAAAGTTGCGGGCAAAAGGTTTAAACGGAACTAGTATTTCAGAGGTGTTGAAATGTTTAAACTGTGAAAAATGCATCTTTTCTGAATTGAAGAAATAGCCGACATTTACCTGCCAGTCGATTCCGGCACTGGGCGAAATATTTGCCTGCTGATGGAAAATAAAATCAATTTGGCTAAAATCTGAATCCGAAGAAAACAGATCTTTTACACCTTGTTTGAAAGATAAATTAAAGGTGTAGAAATCGTTGATAAATAGAAATGGAGATTCTTCCAACCATGGTTTTCTTTGCCGTTTTCTGTAATTTAAACCAAACGTGTACGAAAAACTTTTTTGTTGTTGAAGTTCGGGACTGTCTTCTGAAAAACCTTTTGGAATGTTTG
>CAYZBC010000289.1:2445-6707 GCA_964476535.1 uncultured Maribellus sp. | reverse complement strand
CTGTGTGCCAAACTTAACTTGCCATGAATGTTTCATCTAATTAAAATTGTTTATCTGTTATGGTATAAGATCGAACTCGCATGATTTTTATAGTAATCGTTTGTGTCAATAATTTTATCATGCACGTTTCATTTTAATTGTCTGTAAACGAACCAGCAAAATCCATTACCCACATACTTTCGTACCCCGGGTGAGAACCGGTGGCTACTCCAACTGTTTTGTAATCGGGATGTAAAAAATTTTTCCGATGTCCACGATTCCGAATCCCATCGTCAATAAGCAAATAAATTACAATCTGGCGTGCTGAAAACCCACCGTACGCAATATTTTCGGCAATTCGCACTTTCCAGTTTCCGTAGCGTTCAATTCGTTCTTTTATATTAGAATGGTCTTTCCCGCGATGGCCGGTTTTTCCACTTCTCGATTGATCTTTCACATGGTCTTCTGCAGCTTTTGTTAAACCTTTGCTCGGAAAAACTATTGGTAAACTTTGGGTTTTAGTGAGAATGTGCACACATTCTTGTAATGCACGAACTCCTTCAATCGTTTTTAATGGTTTATCTCCAGGATAATAGAGCATTTTGTTTTTATAATTTTTTGCTAAAGGTGCAATGTGTTTTTCGGCGTATTTTGCAGGATTCGAACGTAATAAATTTATTTCGTAAATAACTTCTTTTTCGAGAGGGGAGAGGTAACTTGCTTTTTCGGCTGTATTTAATTTATTGTCTGATACAGTATTGTTGCCAAAAACCAAGTAAATTGAAAAGATAAAAAGAAATGTTACCCCAGTCCTCATAGTTATTCTTTTTTTATATCGCTTATTATTTTTCCATCTTCGATGGTAATTACACGGTGGGCTTTATTTACAACCCGCTGGTCGTGTGTTGAAAATATAAACGTTATTTTTTCTTCTTTATTTAGTTGCTCCATAATATCGAGCAAATTTTCTGTCGATTTTGAATCGAGGTTTGCCGTTGGTTCGTCAGCCAAAACAAATTTTGGTTTCGAAGCTAACGCTCGTGCAACTGCAACTCTTTGTTGCTGACCACCTGATAGTTTTGATGGACGGCGATTCTCCATTCCTCCCAAACCCACTGCTTTTAATAATTCGGAAGTTCGCGCGTCGCGGTCAGCTTTATTACTTCCCTGTAAATGCATAATAAACTCCACATTTTCCTTGGCTGTTAAAACCGGAATCAGATTGTATGCCTGAAAAACAAAACCAATGTTTTTCATCCTGAAATCGGTTAATTTCCGGGCTGAAAGTTGGTTTATTTGTATGTTTTCGATGGTAACCGAACCTTCTGTAGCATCGTCCAATCCACCAATAATATTTAGTAAAGTTGTTTTGCCTGAACCCGATGGCCCAACGATAGCGGTAAATTCGCCTTCCTCAAACGAAAGGTCAACTCCGTTAACAGCATGAACAGAAACTGAATCGCTATGGTAGATTTTGTGCAGGTTTTTAATTTCTATTATTTTCATTTTTAAGATTTTTAATGATTGAATGCAATAATGCTAAAATGCAAGAATTCGCATTAATAGTTAATATTTTTATAAGTTGTGTCTTTTGATTTAGTCACTATTTTGGTAATTTCAATTCCTTCTTGAAGTAGTCGTTCTAATTCAAGTAAATTATTCGATAAATAAGATTCTTTAATTACTTCTAACCAAAAACAAGATTCGTCTGCTTCTTCAACTACAATACATATTTTACTAAAAAATTTTGCCTGCGATCTTTCTCTACAAGCAGCACGATAATTTGCACCGGTTGATGTTGCAGATTTTACCAATTGATATGTGACAACAGAAGATGCTTTCTTTTGCTTTAATGAATCGCAAAAAAGAATCACATCTACTCCAAATTTACGAGTTCTCTTTTTTAATTTTTCAACAAAAATATTCTTCTCAGTCATTGTTTTTATTTTTGAAATTGTTCTTCTATTTCTTCAATTAATGCATTTCATCCTTCTTGCATTCAAGCCTTTTTTCAATTTTTAGTCAGTCCTTGTCGCCTCCGCTGGATTCAATTTCAGTGCTTTTCGGGCTGGATAAATAGCTGATAAAATGCCGGTAATAATTACCAAAACCGTTATTGTTATCAATGTGTCAATTTGTAAGGAGGTGTAAATTTGAGTGGCAAATCCATATTTACTTAATCCTTCCGAAAACATAGACACATCAATTGGTGTGGTTTCAAAAAATTTGGTAATTCCTGAGCCTATTAGAATTCCAAAAAATCCTCCTGTTAAAGTAAGCATTACTGATTCCAGAATTATCATTTGGAAGATTCTTCGTTTAGTCATCCCAACCGCCATTAACATTCCTATTTCTTTTACACGCTCCAAAACTGCCATTAACATTGTGTTTATTATTCCAAAACATAGTCCGAAAAGAATAATCAAGATAAAAATGTACATATATTGATCCATCGAATCGGTTAAAAGTGACATTTCCGGGCTCAACTCTTTCCAGGTTTGAACAACGTTTCTGCCTGCAATATTTTGGATTGATGATTTAACAAGGGGCGCTTCATCTCCTTTGTCAATTATAATTGCAATTTCGTGTGCCGTATTTTCCTCAATACCCAGTTGAGTTTGTAAATCCTGATACTGAACAAATAGATTCATTTCGTCGAAAGTGGTGTTTGTGGTTTTATAAATACCAGAAACACGGTATCCTTTTGCCGACAAATCTCCAGATAAATCAACCATCTGAACATTAATTTTTGAACCCACTTTCAGTTTTAGTTTTTTAGCCAGTTTCTCGCCAATTAGAACGGGAGGCATTCTGCTGGTTTTTTCAAGGTAAGTTCCTTTAATTACATGTTCCCAAATATCTGTTACATTTTTTTCTTTTTCAATATCCACACCTACTAATTTTCCTCCACCAGTACCGTGTGCCGCTGTAATAAATGGTTCGGCGATTAATCGTGGACTAGCAGCTTTTACCGAGTCGAGGTTTTCAATTTTGTTTACTAATTTAGTGGCATTTGAAATGTAAAACGAACTTTCATTGTTTTCAAGAAAACGAGGAGCGTGTATTTGCAAATGCGCCAGTTCTGACTTGGTAGCGGATTGAACTCTTGCATCAACGGTGCCCTGCATAAAAGCCATTGTAAATACTCCGGCAAACAGACCCAAGGCAATTGCAACAATCATTACAATGCTGCGCACCTTATTTCTCCAAACGTTTCGCCATGCTATTGACCATATCATAATTTTATCTTTTTTGCTGGAAGACCGAAGACCGAAGTTGGAAGTTTGTTGGTCCTACCTGAAAGTCTAATGGTTCTCACGTGTTATTATTATTATTATTATTATTATCTTTTCATTTTATTATTGCTTTTAATAGCTAGCTTTTTTGTATCTCATTTCTCTTTTTTTTTAACTGAAAACTGAGACTGCGACTGCCAACTTTCTTCAACTTCGCATTGCTTTGGTAATTTTCAAGCGACTGATGTTATAAATCGGAAAAATAGAAATGAAAATACTGATGATGAAAACTAAAATCATTTGACTGTAAAACAGAGACGATTTCAATGAGAAAAACATAAATGGTTCCATACCATATTGAGTCATTGCTGATGCCATTTCATCGGTTAATGGAATAGGGTTGTAGAAAAAATACAGACAAAAAAGGTAGCTGATTACCAATCCAATAGTAGTTCCGATTAAGCCAATAAAAATAGTTTCGAAAAACATAATTATTGAGAGTTTCTCTTTTTGCATTCCCACGGCATGAACAACGCCAAATTCGCGACTTCGCTCTTTTACCATCATTATTACTACACTAAACATCCCAAAGGCGATAATCATATATAAAATCCCGAGCATTATTATTCCGCCGCCGCGGTCGCTTTCAATTAGCTGTTGCAATTCGGGTTGCATATCAACCCAGGTCATTACGCGGTTATATTCCGGAAGCAGTTTTGCGATTGCATTTTTTAGGTGTTTTACCTGATAATGATCGCTTGTCATCACAACCAGTGCCGTTGATAATCCATAAGCTGAATAGAAATCGCGCGCAGTTTCTATATCCAGATAAACCAAACGTTTATCAAATTCAGCATTTGGATGTGCCATAATTCCTATTATCGGGAAAAGGCCACTGGCACTAATTCCGTGGTAACCTTGACTAATCATTACCAAAGTGTCGCCAACATCCAGGTTTAAATATTCTGCCAAACCTTTTCCCAAAACAGCACCTTTGTCTCCGTTTCTGAGGAATTTACCTTTTTTTATTTTTTTTGAAATGTTGGT
>CAYZBC010000289.1:0-2345 GCA_964476535.1 uncultured Maribellus sp. | reverse complement strand
ATTGTCCGCCGCCGGTTTCTCCAGAGGTTTCTCCATGCAAGTTTTAAGTTTGTATTCATAATATAAGGACTGATTTTTTGATTTGCTGAATGATTGTTTTATTTAATATTTTTTCTGGCTGAAGCCATTATTATTAGTATTTCAAAACTTTCTTTATGGAGGTGAATTGTTTCTGGATTGTTACTGATTTCAGAATGGATTAGTAAATCGAGCCACATTTCTGTTTCGTCGGCTTCTTCAACGACAATGCTAAGTTTGCTAAAGAATTCGGCTTTTGAGCGAGCCCGGTTTGCAGCTCTGTAATTGGCATAAACAGAACTTCCCGAGCGAAGTAGTTGTTTTGTTATAATATTGGATTCCTTTGAATAAGGTATTTCCTGACATAATTTAATTAATTCCAAAACGAATTTTCTTAATCTTAGTTTTAATTCTTCTCTAAAT
The DNA here is from genome assembly GCA_964476535.1 of uncultured Maribellus sp. Classification (GTDB taxonomy): domain Bacteria; phylum Bacteroidota; class Bacteroidia; order Bacteroidales; family Prolixibacteraceae; genus Draconibacterium. Next base: position 1,904 of record CAYZBC010000289.1, on the reverse strand, counting down.
TTTATTTTATCATTCAATTCCATGACAAATAGTTTTAATTTTTGTATCCTTTCATATATCTTTCCTTTAATCCTTCAGTATTTTTGATGTTCAATCCTTCAACAATTCAATCCATCAGTCCTTACCTTATCCTCTTCATATTCTGCTGCGAGAAAAACGATTTGTCTATTTTAATGTTGAATTTCATATCATTAAAAATAATGATAGTCTTGTTTCCCTCTTCGTCAGCCGGAATCATTTCCATTCGGGTTGGCATCACACGGTCATCCATTTTTTTAACGTCAGAGAGAATTTCGGTATTTACCAGATATCCATCTTCATCGTAAAATTCAGCTTTTAGCCAGTGCAGTTCTACTTTCGAAATCCACATCAGAACTTTCCCCCAAACAACCGGAGCATCATCAAGTGGAATTAATTCGGCTTTGTAACATTCAAAACCATTAATTATTTCCTCACCCACTAGTTGGTGTGTGTAATCTTTTACCAACGATGATTCACGAACCAGATCATCGTTTGTAAAGTCGGAACCCATCCACGATTGCATCATCATTGAGGGTGGGATTTTTATCATCCTTTCGATATTTGGTACCCAGTTCCACATCTCTTTTTCGCGTTTCAAAAAAACCTGGCCTTTTTCTTTGGCAGGTGCGGTTATATATATTAGGGAGTAGTCATTTCCCAATGTCCAGTTTTTCATGGAAACTGTTCGCGACCAAGAAGGTCGTTCAATTATCATTGTCATTTCTCCCTGACTTGAACTTCCTCTAAATTTTTCATCAGCTTGTTTGATGATTTCTTTGATGTCTTGAGCATTAACAACCATTGCGACAATCAGTAAAATGAATGTAAGAATTTTGGTTTTCATTTGATTATTTTTTGTTAGTACTTTCTTTTGTTTTATTTGTGAAAAGCAGGCTCTGTTTACAGCTAACTGGACACTGTAAACTTTATCATCCTTTTATTATCTTGAAACATGCGTTAATAATTTTGTCTTCCATTATGTCCATTGGGAAAATATCGGGAGCAGCCACGCCGTAAAGAAATGCTCCTTCAATCATGGCGCTTATTACCATTAAATCGCCTTCCGGGTCTTTGCTCCCGTGCGATTTTATAAAACTGAATAACATTTGAATTATTGGTGCACCTTTTTCCTCGTAGTCTTTTGAAAATGTATCGGTAACCTGAGGCTGGAGCAGGAGAGAAAAGAATAGTTTCCAATGTTGGATATTTTCGCGTAGCAAACAAAAATTTTGTTTTACAAAATGAATAAATTCAGCTTTAGTTAAAATTCCATCTTGGTTTAAATCAACGTTTTGAAAGATGGACTCGAAACCATGTGTTATTAGTGCATCAAGTAACTCTTTCTTGCTTTCAAAATAATTGTAAACTAACCCTTTTGAAATGCCGGCTTTTTTCGCAATCTGACTTATTGAAGTAGAATGGTATCCATTCTCAGCGAATAATTCAAGCGAGGTTCCCATTATAAGTTCCATCTTTTCCTGCCTTATTTTACCAAACTGTTTAGATGTTCTTGGTGCCATAATTTTGTGTTATTGATTAAACGGTCGGTCAAAGATAAAATGTTTTTTTTTGATATGCAATAGTTTTTAGTAAAAAATGACCGATTGGTCATTTTTTTTATTCACGAATATTTTTTTAATCCTGCATCGAAAATGCAACAGAGTGATATTGGCTCTATTAAAGGTTAGCTATCATTAAGTCTTTAATACCCCATGATCCCCATGAAATATATTGAAATGTATTTTTTTAATATCATAATCTGAAACAAGATTAAAAAATGGATAGAAAAATTTGTTGCGAGAAAGAGACTCATAGGAATTGTAATAGTTATTAACACAGCGGCAATATAAATAGATTACAGAGCAAATAATTTGTATATTTGC
>CAYZBC010000288.1:2903-6737 GCA_964476535.1 uncultured Maribellus sp. | reverse complement strand
TCAATTATTTTGTCTTTGGCCTTTTTTACCTCCAGCCGAAGTGCAGCTTCCTTATTTTTTATAGTTGGAAGAGCTTTTATTCGCATATTTAATTGCTTGTTAAGGCTTTGTAAGGCTGTTTTATTATATTGAAATTTAAGTGCCACTTTCAGTCTTTTAATTCGTTAAAATTATATCGGAAATATTAGCACGGGAACTTTCTCTGCCGAAACCAATTTTCCCAGAAGGCTGGAATGAAACATTTTATAAAACGATGATCGTTTCCTTTTTGAAAAAGAAATTATATCTATGTTATTCATTTCAACAAAATCGTAAAATCCTTTTGCTACATTTTTGCTTTCATAAAGTACACACTGAATTTTATGTTCACTATATTCTATTGCTAAAAATTTATTTAATTCATCAACTTTCTGTTGATGAGCCGTATCGTCATGCAAATCGATATGAACGCATTGAATGTTCTTTTCAAATGGTTGAAGTATATTGAGCAATCTATTAAGAGATGAATTGTCTTTTTCATAAAAGTCGGTAGCATACATAACATTTAATTTTCTTTCTTCCTTAAATTTTACCGAAACAGGTACTACCAAAATCGGATAATTTGAATGTTCAATAACTTTTGCGATGGTTTTTTCCTGAAAATTTTGTGGTTTATTTAGGTATTTTCTTGTACCCATTAGAATTATATCAGGTGTGTACCGTTCGCAGGCTTCGGCGATTACATATTCCGGAGTTCCCTTTAACATCCGGTAATGGAGTTTTACACTTTTAAGTAATGTTGCAGGAATTTGACTTTGTATATCATTGCTAAATTCTACTAATCTTGATTGAGCGTTTTGGTGGGCTTCCTGTAATTCCATTTTCACATGCCTCTGCCACGAAGTGGTTTTTTTCTCATGTTCCGAGACATCGGGTTCGGGGTAAACATATAATAATTTTATTTCGGCATTTATTTCTTTCGCCAGCAACATGGCATATTTGCATACGTCAATGCAATTGTTAATTAGCTTTACTGGAACTAGTATTTTTTTCAATTTAACGTAAGAAACATCTTCCTGAATTTTGTCCAAATTATATTCCTGATGAATTTGAAGCAGAGTTTTAACTGCTTCTTCGGATTGATTCGTTCTCACCTTCAGAATTACTTCATCAGGATTATATTTGCTTCCCAAAGTTAATCCTTCATCGGTAAAGAAACACTCAATACCCTCAGCTTCTAATTTGTTTTTTACAAAGCTGCCCAATTGTGGCCTTGTAATTCTTAGGATGGTAACTAATTGATTTTTCATGACTTTATTTTTTAAATTATTAATCACTTTTGTGTTTACCGTATTTTTCAATCAGTTCTGATTTTATGCCCGTTTCGGCAACCGAGAAATATTTGTTGAATAAATCCCAGCCTGTGTCAATCATTGTATCTATTTCAATATTAATATCAATGGCCAACAGTTTTTCAGAATATTCTTTAGCAAAATCGATGGTTCTTTTATCGTAATCGGTTAGATCGAAACCATTTTCAATTTTAGTTTTTGCATTGGCAGCATCGGCATAAAGACGGATTGCCGTGTTCATAACTTGTGGGTGGTCTTCCCGCGTTTTCTTTCCAATAACCAATTGTTTTAATCGCGACAAACTTCTGAAAGGGTCAATAATTACTTTTCCGATGTCGGTATCTTTTCTCAGGAATAATTGTCCTTCAGTAATATAACCGGTATTGTCGGGAATTGAGTGTGTTATATCGCCGCCGGAAAGTGTTGTTACAGCAATAATTGTGATTGAACCGCCATCGGGAAACTGTACAGCTTTTTCATACAATTTGGCTAAATCGCTGTAAAGCGATCCTGGCATACTGTCTTTCGATGGAATTTGATCCATTCGATTTGAAACGATACTCAGTGCATCGGCATAAAGCGTCATATCGGTTAAAAGCACGAGCACATTTTGATTTTTTGCAGCAAAATATTCGGCGGAAGTCAGTGCCATGTCGGGAACCAGCAAACGTTCAACCGGGGGATCTTCGGTAGTATTAACAAAACTTATAATTCGGTCTATTGCACCTGCATTTTCAAAAGTGTTTTTAAAGAAAAGGTAATCGTCGTTGGTAATTCCCATTCCACCCAGAATAATTTTATCGGCTTTTGCACGTAACGCAACCATTGCCATTACTTCGTTGTATGGTTGGTCGGGGTCGGCAAAAAAAGGTATTTTCTGGCCGGTTACCAGGGTGTTGTTCAAGTCTATTCCGGCAATTCCGGTTGCAATTAATTCTGATGGTTGTTTGCGCCGAACCGGATTAACCGATGGGCCACCAATTTCAACCAACTTTCCATCCGTTTCAGGGCCACCATCTATAGGATTGCCGTAAGCATTAAAAAATCTACCACTTAATTCTTCACTTACTTTGAGTTGTGGTGCATGACCCAGAAAAACTACCTCAGCATTTGTAGGTATCCCTTCCGTTCCCGAGAATATCTGCAGGGTAACTAAATCTCCCTGAATTTTTACTACTTGTGCCAGCCTGTTATCAACTGTAGCCATTTCTTCATTCCCTACTCCGGTTGCATGGAGCGAGCAGGTTGCTTTTGTAATTTGATCTATTTTGGTATGTATCTTTTGAAATGCTATGGTTTCCATTTGTTATTCTACTTTAGTAAGTTTTGGTTCTAATCTTTCTGCAACCGCTCTTTCTTTTATTATTTCTTGTAGTTCATTTTCAAATTTTTTAAATTTATCTGAATGAAATTCTGAGTAATTCATTTGTTTGAAAACGTTTATTATTTTTTTGTAATAAGGATTTACTTCTTCAAAAGAATCGAATTCAAACTTTGTTTTGTATACCTCTAAAACTTTATTCATCATATAAAGCTGTCTTTTTATAGGAGTAGAGGCGTCAATTTTATCAAATGCATCTTGCTGAAGGATAACAAAATCGATAACTTCCGACTTCCATAAAATCTGATGATAATCGATTGGCACGCCATCGTCGCCAAGAATATTTATTTGTTCGTAAGCTTCACGTCCGCGAGTGAGTATATTTTTAGCCAGTAAAATATTGTCAACCCAATCGGGAGAAACTTTTTCTTTCATGAACTCAATGAATTCTGGATATTCAATGTATTTCGAATAACTGTCGACCGCTTCAATTGCGGGGTAACGCTTACTGTCGGCACGAGTTTGTGAGAGTGCATAAAAACACCGGGCTGCTTTTTTTGTTGCTTCTGTTACCGGTTCTTTTAAATTTCCCCCGGCTGGAGAAACAGTGCCAATAAAAGTAACGGAACCTGTTTTCCCGTTGTTTAGGTACACATAACCGGCCCGTGCATAAAAATTTGAGATAATTGCAGGTAAATCCATTGGAAATGCGTCAGGTCCCGGAAGTTCTTCCATTCGGTTCGACATTTCGCGTAATGCTTGTGCCCAGCGTGATGTTGAATCAGCCAAAAGCAGGATTTTTAATCCCATCGAACGGTAATATTCAGCAATGGTCATGGCGGTGTAAACCGATGCTTCGCGGGCAGCAACCGGCATATTCGAAGTGTTAGCAATAATTGTGGTACGTTCCATTAATTTTCTGCCTGTACGGGGATCGTCGATTTCTGGAAATTCAGCAAATATTTCAACAACTTCGTTTGCACGTTCACCGCAAGCTGCCACAATAATCATGTCTGCTTCGGCCTGTTTCGAAAGGGCGTGCTGTAAAACGGTTTTTCCGGTTCCAAAAGGACCAGGAATAAAACCTGTTCCACCTTTAACAATAGGATTCAGGCTGTCAATAACCCTGATTCCTGTTTCCATAAAGTCGAATGGGCGTGGTTTTTCTGTGTACGCTTTTAT
>CAYZBC010000288.1:0-2803 GCA_964476535.1 uncultured Maribellus sp. | reverse complement strand
TGTACTTTCAAATACCTGGATGTAAGCATTGTTTTCACCAATTCGGATTATTTCGGCCATCAGTTTTACATCGCTCATATTTATATAACAAATTTCGTTCTGCATAACCGGCCCGTCAACAGCAACTGTTACCAGATTCGAAATTATCCCAACAACTTTACCCTTTGTGCTCATACAATTTTATTTTACAGTGCTAAATTCCACGGGGAATGTGTAGCTAAGTTTTAGTTCTTCAATAAATTTATTTAAGAGTGCTTTTCCTGTTTCTGCATCCAGTTTCATCCACCGTTCGATAATGCCAAGTTTAATAATGTAACTTAGTATTTTTTCGATGGTGAAATAGTGGAAAAAAGTTTGCTCATCGAGGTAGGCCCACAATATTTTATCTATGGCTTTTTCTCTTTCTTCGGGGCTGGTATTCGACTCTGCGACGCGGAAAATCTGATCGGAGAAAGGAAGTTCTTCTTCGAAAGATTCATGTTTTAAACGTTTACTAATAAGCAACGAATACACTGTTTTATTTTGACTAATCTGAATTAAATGCTTTTCGGGGGAATAGTTAAACTGTATACAATTGAATGCAGTTAAAATATTTTTAATGTTCAGTTCAAATTTAAACCACTCGTTTAAAAAAATATTTTTGGTTGATAGTGCGAATTCATAAAAAAGGCTGTTTAACTTATTTTCAATTTGAAAATTTAATTCGTGGGTTTCCAGCTTTTTTGCCCAGAGTAAAAAACTATTCATGTAATCCGGGAGCTCAACAGGTTGTAAAATCTGGTTTTCCAGGAATTCTTTTTCGTAATTTCCTAATTTATTGAATGGTTCGTTTTTTTCGAAAAGAAGGTTCAGTAAGTTTTTATTGTCGTTTGCCAGATAGAGTAAATAAACCAATTCAAAATCAGTTTTGCTAAGTTGATGTTGCAGCTCGTTCCTAAAATCCAAACGGTTAAATCCTTGTTTGCTTTCGTTAAAAAACAAATCGGGAAGACCGGCAACCAAACAGTAATATTCACTTTTCAACATATCCGAATTTTTAAACTGTTTTTATTCAACTATTCCACCAAAGCCAAGTGATCTTTAATCTATTTTTATTTTATTCCATTTTTACCAAGCACTGATGATTTTTTTTATTGTTCTTTAGTTTTTTTCACCATTGTGCTGTTGTGGATCAAACAGCAGTTTTTTTGTTCTGTCCTTAATATATATCTTGAAATAATTTTCAAAGTCTTTGTCTGAAAAACTAATGAAATAGTTTCCGTCTTTTGGTCCGATTTTGAAACCGTTAGTAGTTTTTGCGTCGAATTGAATTTCGATTCCTTGATTTAATACGCTTATTGCTTTTGTTTCAAAAAAATCATAAAACTCTTTTTCAACCTGTTCCGGAAGGAGAATTTTCAATTTAAATTCTTCCGGTTTTTGCGGATTCCAGTTTTGAATTAAGGCGAGAATTATGTTTTTTATAAATTCAATATCACTAAATGCTTCTTTAACCGACGGTTCAACCTGAGCTACTGTTACAAGATTTGTGATTTGTTGTTTAATTTTGCTCATAAATTGCCGGGCAGCGAGTTGTATTTCCGAGTCGGTATTCTTTTTAAACTCTACTGCCTGGATTTTTGCCTGTTTAAGAATTTCCAATTCCTGCTTTTTTGCCGATTGAATTATATTGTCAGCCTCCAACCTGGCTTCGGCTATAATCTTGTCTGCAGCAACTTTAGACTTAACGATCCCTTCGTTATATATTTTTTCTGTTAGTTCAAGAATCTTATCAGTCATGGTACGGTATTAAGTAATTATTAGGTTCTAATTTTTTTATAAAAGAAGCTATTGCTGTGATTTTTGTGTATAGTTAACTGTGAAAACTGGCATGTTACAACTATGCACAATTTCAGAAACGAATTTATGGATATTAGTACCTGAGAAAATTGATTCCTGATGGGTGCGGATGATTACCAATTCAGGTTTTTCCTTTGCTATATACTCCAGTATTACCTCATGTTTTTCTTGTTTATCAAACTTAAGGATTTTTATATCGCAGTCTATGCCTTGTTTCGAAAGTAGTTGTTTAATATTTTCAGCATTTTTTAAGGCTAAACTTTTGGTTTCGTTAATTTTGATATTAAGAGCAGAAACAATAATAATTTTGGCATTAAATTTTTTCGCAAATAGGGTAGCCCATAAAAGTCTTTTTTTTGTGGATTGAGAAATGTCGATTGGAATTATTATTTTTTTGATTTCACGAACCGGAAAATCTTTGTTAACTGTTAATACCGGGCAATATGAACGGCTTACAAATTCGTCAATTTTCTTCCAGCTCAATTCATCTTTAAAACTACTTTTGCTTTTATTAACTATAATAAATTCGTAACCACCTTTTTCTGATTCTTTAATTAAAGCTGATAAAACATCTCCTGTCTTAACACGTAAAATTATGTTTTTCGGGATTTCTTTATGAATTAGGTTTTTTACAAAATGGCTTAAATTTTGTTTTGCTTCATTTTTTAGGCTTTCCACTTTTTTAGCTTGAAACTTTTGGGAAAAGAAGGAAGAAGCTTTAATAACATTTAAAACAAATATTCGCGTCCCAAGAGTTTGCTGAAAATATAATGCCTCCTTTAATACTAATTCACCTTCCTTGCTTTGAGGGATAAGAGCCAGAATACCATTTAAATTGTTGGACATAACCAGTAGTTTTTATTGATAAATACGTGAACTTTAGGAAGAAGTTTTGATAATTAGCATAAAGATTTCTTTTGTTTTATTACAATATAATACATTTGTCACATTTATTCATCGAATG
>CAYZBC010000287.1:3073-6783 GCA_964476535.1 uncultured Maribellus sp. | reverse complement strand
AATAAACAATTACTGGGGCTCGCTTTTATAACACTAGTCGCGTCAAAAAAAAAATGCTTCTTTAAAACAATTCTTAATAATATTACATAAGTATTGTAAAAGAAATAAAAATAAACGAAAAACAAGTAATTAACCAGTATGAATTAGTCAATTTTTACTAACGATATAAATGCTAAAAATATGTTTCTATGTAATTTTTTATTCAAAACTTAATATGGCACAAATTATTTACTCATCAGCTTAAGTTTCAAACGGGTAAGTACCTTTTTAGTGTATAATGGAAAATCACTGTTCATCATCCAACCATAATAACCCGGTTGTTCGCGAAATACCTTTTCAACCGACACTCCTTTATTCTTTCCAAAATTAAAAGTTTCAACACCATTATCGTCATAAATAATCCGCCCCACAAAATCAACATTTCGGGTAAGCGACGAGAATTCACTTAACTTGTCAATATCGTTTACAATGGGTTTGGTTTTCACCCCTTTTGCATCTTCAAATTCGACCCCCTTATAATGGTCCAACTGTGCTTTTAATACTTCGTAAGTTGCCTTCGTATCGGCCATGGCGCTGTGAGCGTTAATCAACTCCTGCTTGCAATAAAACTTGTATGCCGCCCCAAGCGTACGTTTTTCCATTTTATGAAAAATGGCTTGCACATCAATAAACTTATGCTTTTTCATGTCGATGTCAACATCGGCACGAATAAACTCTTCAGCCAAAAGAGGGATGTCAAACCGATTTGAATTAAATCCACCCAAATCGCATCCTTCAATAAATTTAGCCAGCGTTTTTGCCACCTCTTTAAAAATAGGTTCATCTTTTACATCGTCGTCGTAGATTCCATGAATTAGCGATGTCTCTTCCGGAATTGGTATCTCCGGATTGATTCGGAGTAATTTTTCTTGTTCACTCCCATCAACATTCACTTTTATCAAAGCAATTTCAACAATTCTGTCGGTGGCAATATTTATTCCCGTAGTTTCCAAATCGAAAATAACAATCGGATTTTTTAATTGAAGTTGCATAGCTATTTATTAAAAGAAAAGGTATCCTAAAATCGAATCAGAATAGATTTTTCGGATACCTTTTAAAATTATTGTATTAAAATTTTATGCATTAATCATCATTGGCATAAGCAACATTAACATATCTTCATCTTCCTCATCGATTTCTACCGGAAGCAACAATCCTGCACGAGTTGGGTCGCTCATTTCAACCATAACATCTCCGGTTGAAATATTGATTAGAATTTCTTGCAAGAAAGTCGATTTGAAACCAATTTCGATTTCATCGCCTTCGTACTCGCAATTCAAACGTTCAACAGCTGATATCGAGAAATCAATATCTTGAGCCGACACAACCAGTTGATTATCGCTAATATTCAATTTCACCAAATTACTGGCCTGATTGGAAAATACCGACACACGTTTTACGGTATTCAAAAAGTTCAGCCTGTCGATAGTCATTTTGTTTGGATTGTTGGTTGGAATAACCGAGTTGTAACTCGGGTAGTTTCCTTCAACCAAACGACAAATCAATTTATAATTGCTTAAGGTAACAAAAGCATTTTTATCATCGAACTCCAACTTAACGTCAAACTCCTCTCTTGGAAGTAAATTTTTTAATAAACCGGCGGGTTTTTTTGGTAAAATAAAAGAAGATTCAAATTCTGCTTTTGCATCGGTTCTTCGATATCGCACCAATTTGTGAGCGTCAGACGCCACAAAACTCATGTAATCGGGCGAGAGCTCAATAAAAATACCATTCATAACCGGTCTTAACTCATCGTCGGCTGTTGCAAAAAGTGTTTTATCAATTCCTTTTCGTAATACAACATGGTTTATATCTATCGACGAAGTTCCTTCTTCATCCAACTTTGGCTGCTCAGGAAAGTCTTCCGCATTTTGTCCCATAATACTGAATTTTCCATTGTCCGAGAAAATCTCAACATTATACGAATCATTATCGATATGAAAAGTTAAAGGTTGCTCGGGAAATTCTTTCAACGAGTCGATGGTTAACTTTGCCGGAATTGCAATTGAGCCTTCTCCTTCGATATTATCCAATTCGAGGCTTGTTATTAACGTCGATTCCAGGTCTGACGCCGTAATAGTTAACTCCGTTTCGGTAAGCTGAAACAAAAAATTATCTAAAATTGGCATTGTACTTTTACTGCTTATTACCTTACTTAAAGCAGATAAATGACTTAATAATTCGGTACTTGAAACAACAAATTTCATCTTATATTATTTTATATTTTATTTCTTAAAATTTAAAACCCAATATCGGTTTAACTCGAGAATTTTAATAAAATCCAAGCACACGAATATACAAACTTTAATAATATATACCTATTCGGAAAACTGCGATTTTTTACAGATTTATGAACGTGAATAACGGTACCTGCGAGCAACATTGTAAACCAATCCAAAAAAAGCAACAAAAATCAATGGAACCAGCACATTAATCCACTGCCAAAAAGCTTTTTCTTCGCGTAATTTCACTTTATCCAGTAAGCGCATTTTTAATGTTCGTCCACGAAGTTGCATAATTCCGTGGTTATCATTTAAATAAAAAACAGTATTAATAAGAAATTCTTTATTCCCAAAAGTTCGCTGAGAAACCCTGTCGTATCCTAACTCTTCAATTTTCGGTGGATTTGTGGAATAGTTTACTTTATTGGTAATAATTCCACCATCGGCAATTACAACCATTTTTGTGGGTTTGCTTTCGGTTATTACAGATGAAGAGGAAAAGCCATAATTTTCTACCATTCGATTTTTAAATGCCGATGTAAATACACCCTCTAAAATAACTCCCACCGGAATATGCGACACTGTAAAAAGTTCGCGTGCAGGTGGATTATTAATATTTTGAAGGCTAACTGATGAAGGAGCTTTTACTTTTCTTGCATTTCGGGAGGTCGCTAAGATTACTTGTTTGTTTACTTTTGGTGTTCCAGAAACCGTGTCAATCGACGATACAAATTCACTCATTACCCAATTAATATTTCTACTTATTGTATGATTATCGTTTGGTGTTAGCAGCGGTGAATAATACCAGGGATGAAGTGTCCATTTTTCGGGATTGCCGGGAGCAGCAGTATTTACCCGAAGCCGAATACAATTTACATCCTGCAGCAATTCGTAATTTAACCGTACACCATAACGAAAAAGCTGATCGCCCAAATTTATGTCGTGCGTAAACGAGTATGTTTGATAACCGCTCGACAAACTGTCTAAACTCACCTGAACAGGGTCGATTAACCAAACAACCTTTCCTCCCTTCATAATAAATTGGTCGACAATAAATTTCGATTTTTCATCGAAAACTTCTTGCGGATTGGCAACAATTAACACCTCAACTTGCTTCTTTTGAAGATCGTCAACCGTTACCAAATCTATATTAAAATCGGCCGACAAAGCACCTGCAAGATCAGACACCTCGTATTGATTTGCTTCTCCGTGACCTTGTAAAAATGCTACTGTCGATTTTTTCGTTCGCATTAATTTCTGAAATGCGTTTATTAATTCGAATTCAACCGTTTCCAGCGAATGATTAAAGTTCATTTCATAACTTACATCCGGATTATTTTTCAGAAAATTTACTGCAATTTCGCGACTACCGTAACGAATTACCGCACCAGGAAAAATATATTTTGTAACCACTCCTTTTTCGGTTTTCCTTCTGAAACTAATTGGAGT
>CAYZBC010000287.1:0-2973 GCA_964476535.1 uncultured Maribellus sp. | reverse complement strand
GAAGTTCCAACAAACTCGAACCCCAAATAAAACACAAACGAAAGCGCCAATGCGAGAATAAAAGAGACAATCTGATTTTCGGTTAACGAAGAAGCAAAAATGCCAATAGAAATATAAATGGCAGCTAGAAAAAACAAGCCAATAAAAGACCCCCAGGTTGCGCCAACATCAATACTTCCAACTGGGTCGCCCAATAAATACACCGATAAAAAATAGAGCAAAGTAGGCAATAATGAAAATACAACCAAAACCAAACCTGCCAAAAATTTGGCTAATACTATCTTAAAATCGGAAATGGGATGAGTAAGTAAAATCTCGATTGTTCCCGACCGTTTTTCGTCGGCGAAAAAGCGCATGGTAATAGCAGGAATTAAAAAAAGATACAGCCATGGTGCAAGTGTAAATAAACCATCTAATGTTGCATAGCCATTTTCGGGAATATTATACGCACCAGGAAATACCCACAAAAAGAGTCCGGTTACCAATAAAAAAACAAGCAAAACAAGGTAACCAATTAACGATCCTAAAAATGTTTTTATTTCTTTTTTGAATAAACTGTACATTTTAGTTTCGGGTTTAATGTTTTGCGTTTAAAGTTGGGGAATTTAATAGTTCTATCATTTTTCCCGCTGCGCGTTTCGAACTTCCAACCTCACCCATTAATTTATGAAGATGGTTATAATCATTCATCATTCCGTTGCGGTAATCCGAATCAAACAACAATTTTATCAGCTCGTTTTTCACCTTTTTAAGGATCATCTTTTTTTGTATCAATTCAACAACAGCAGTTTTTTGCAAAATAATGTTGGGCAACGAAATCCAATTGGTTTTCAAAACAAATTCCCTCATAATAACATCGACAAACAAGCCACCTTCCATTTTGTATAAAACCGTTTGCGGAACCTTAAAAAGTGCGGTTTCCAAAGATGCTGTTCCCGATGCAACCAAGGCAGCAAAAGCACAACTCAACAAATCATAGGTTTGGTCGAAAACAATTGAGATATTTCTATCTTCTACAATTTCATCGTATATATTTTTATCCAAGCTACCCACCCCTGCAATCACAAACTGAAAATCAGATAAACCTTTTGCAGCTTTTACCATCACTGGTAAAATACGTTTTACCTCTTTTATTCGACTTCCAGAAAGCAGTGCCACAATTGGACGATTATCCAAATTGTTTTTTTCAATAAATTCCGTTTTTGAAACTGCCGTTTTTTTATGTTCCTGAATGGAATCCAATAACGGATTCCCCACATAATTTACCGTAAAATCATGCTTTTTATAAAACCCGGTTTCAAAGGGAAAAATGGTAAACATTTCATCAACAAATGCTTTAACTTTTTTCACTCGAAACTCCTTCCAAGCCCATAATTTTGGAGAAATATAGTAGTAAACTTTTATGTTGTTTCGTTTTGCAAATTCTGCGATGCGAAGATTAAATCCGGGATAATCAATTAAAATTAAAACATCGGGTTGAAATTCGAGCAAATCCTTTTTACAGAATTCCATATTTCGCCTAATGGTTTTTATATTTAGTAAAACATCTAAAAAACCCATAAAAGCCATTTCGCGATAATGTTTCACCAAATCGCCGCCTACATTCTGCATTAAATCGCCACCAAAATAGCGAAAATTAGATTCTTCATCAGCAAATAAAAGTTCCTTCATTAAATTTGAACCATGCAAATCTCCCGATGCTTCACCAGCGATTATATAATACCTCATTTAAAATGCTCTTGAAATCAAAACCACAAATGCATAAATAATAGTTGCTCCCAGAATTCCACGCGCGGTTTTTTCATATTTCAATTTAATAAATCCCATAAAAACCGCACTGTTGGCAAAAACACATAAACTCCCCAATTTTATTAGTGACTGCAAATACCATAAATTCCCCACATAATTAGAAAACGAAATACCATTTTCTTTGATGAAATAAATGGCAAAAAATATGATTACCGGCAACAAAAAGCCAACGAATAATCCAATTCCTGTATTATCGAATTTGTTATTTTTACGTCGCTGCATTAAAATTTCCAGTTTTTAATTTGCTCCAATGTTTTGTAGCAAGTCATGTCAACCGTAACGGGCACCACCGAAGCAAAATTATTTTCCAGTGCATAAATATCCGTCTCCGTAGAATCCTCTTCAAAATTTTTAAAATAACCTGCCAGCCAGTGGTAATCTCTTCCGTGTGGGTCGGTTCGTTTTTCAAATTCCTCCACCCATTTTCCATGAGCCTGTCGGCATACTTTTATCCCTTTTGGTTTTCCCGTGGGAATGTTCACATTTAAACAAGTAAACGGCGGCAAACCATTTCCCTGAACACTTTGAAAGACCTTCGCCACTACCATTTTTGCTTTGGAAAAATCAGCATCGGCACTAAAATCGTCAAGCGAAAAGCCAATTGACGGAACACCATGCAAGCTGCCCTCAATTGCTGCGCCCATGGTTCCGCTGTAAATCAGACTGATGGAAGAATTTGCTCCATGATTTATACCCGAAACCACATAGTCGGGAGTTCGTTCCAACAAACTGTTAAAACTCAATTTTACACAATCAACCGGAGTTCCGTTGCATTTGAATGTTGTAACGCCATGTATTTTTTCCACTGGTGTGGCACGCAGTGGGTAATCAACCGTAATCGCACTCGACTTACCCGACATTGCAACTTCAGACGAAATTACAACTACATCGCCAAAAAGCTGAATCACTTCAACCAATTCGCGCAATCCTTTGGCGTGAATTCCGTCGTCGTTGGTAATTAATATTAATGGTTTCTCTGCCATATTTTTTTGAATTGGAAACAAAGATAATGAAAATGAGTAGTTAGTTGAGAGTCGGGAGATTTTAGTTAAGAAAAACATTACAATAAATTATCTGTCCATACTTCATTGCTTTGAACAATCCTACACTTCTTAATTGTAAAGTGATTGCACAAAATATCCATGTTTTTTATTCTCCTAATGT
>CAYZBC010000286.1:0-6839 GCA_964476535.1 uncultured Maribellus sp. | reverse complement strand
ATTGGCAACACGTCTGTTTTTGGTACAGAAGAGTCCAGGTTCGAGCCCTGGCGGGACAACTTACAAAAGCATTAAAGCTCTGTAAATGAAATATTTGCAGAGCTTTTTTATTTAATTGTTGTCAGATTAAGCGGCAAAAATCAGGCTTAATTTGGGTTAATTTGATGCAAAAATCTTAGAACTCGTCATCCAAAATATCACAGGCTGTTTTTATAAAAGCCGGGCATTTTTTTTGAAACACATCATTTTCGTTCGCAGCCAAAGCACCTTCCGGCGTTGAAATATCGAACCCGGTAAGTCTTTCACATATTAAACTACCTTGTATTTTTTTGAATTTTTCGCTGAATTTTTGAATCAACATTTTTGTATTTGCTTTTTCATCCGGGTTTGTACTAGAATGTCCGTGTTTCATTCCAATAACCATGTAAGCTCCTGTAACTGCACCACAAGTTTCGGTGCAGGCCATTCCTCCACCAAAACCACTTGAAATCTTAAGAGCTATTTTTTCATCGATCCCCAAGTCATCGGCATGAAGACTAAACACTGTTTGTGCACAGTTAACCTGCGAGAAGCGTTCCTCCACAAATTCGGATTTTTTTGTCATTTCTATTTTGTTTTTAAAACAAATTTAAAAATACACTTAAAAAATTTACTTTTGCCAAATTCAAAAATATTTAATGAAACAATTTTCGGTCTTTTTTATAATTGCTTTTCTATTATTAAGCTCCTTTATACCAATTGCTGTACAAACTAATCATTGGGAAACTATTTTTTACTCCGATACTACGTTTAGTTATTATACCAGCACAGAAGGAAGCCCAAGTTCAAGCTGGCGAAACAAAGATTTTAACGACACAAACTGGCGAACCGGAAAGGGCGGTATAGGTTATGGCGATAACGATGATAATACAAGCATCGAGAAATGCATCTCGGTTTGTATGCGTACATCTTTCAACTTAAACGAAATAGATAAAATTACCGAGGCCGTTTTAAACGTTGATTATGACGATGCATTTGTGGCCTATCTAAATGGCGTTGAAATAGCAAGATCGGCGGGTCTTTCAGGCGATTTCCCCGGGTCAACACAACTTTCAACAAATAATCATGAAGCAAAAATGTTTGCCGGGGGATTACCAGAAGTTTTTTCAATTTCATTAGATAAACTTTCACCAATTCTGTTGGAAGGCGAAAATGTTATGGCAATTCAGGTGCATAATCTCACGGCTGGCTCTTCTGATATGAGCTCCAATATTTTCTTTTCAGTCGGAATATCTGATTCACAAATCCGTTATTTGTCGACTCCAAATTGGTTTACTCTGCCGTTTAATTTTAATGGATCAAATCTTCCCTTACTTCTTATCAGTACCAATGGTGAAACAATTGTGGATGAACCCAAAATAACAGCTGAATTAAAAATTATTCATACCGAAAATAGTGATAAAAATTATTTGTCGGACGAGCCCAATATTTACAATGGCAAAATTGGGATTGAACGGAGGGGAGCATCTTCATTCAATTATCCACAACGTCCTTATTTATTTGAAACCAGAAATGAAGATGGCTCAAACAATAATGTTTCGATTTTAGGAATGCCAGAAGAAAACGATTGGATTTTGCTTTCGCATTACAACGATAAGACATTAATGAGAAATTCCATTTCGTTTGATCTGTTCCGCGAAATGGGACACTACTCGGTACGAAACAGATTGGTTGATGTTGTAATAAATGAACAGTATCAGGGGATTTATTTACTTTGCGAAAAGGTAAAACGAGATAAAAATAGGGTTGACATAGCAAAACTAAAACCGGAAGATAACCAGGGAGATGGACTTACCGGAGGTTATATTTTCAAAGTAGATTACAACCAAGGATTTGATGGCTGGCAATCGAATTACAGTCCTATTGACCACCCAAATTATTCTACCCGCTTTGTATTCTATTACCCTGATTACGATAATATTCTGGGTTCGCAGCGCGAATATCTTAAATCGCACATTGATGAATTTCAGTTTGTAATGAATCAACCGGATTTTGTTAGTAAATACAATTCATATATAAATGACTCATCATTTATCGATTACTTTTTATTAAACGAGTTGGCACGAAATGTAGATGGCTACAAAAAAAGCCGCTATTTCCATAAAGACAAAGACAGCAAAGGTAGTTTAATAGAAGCCGGACCGGTTTGGGATTTCGATTGGGCTTGGAAAAATATTAACGACTGTTATATTTTTAAACAAACTGATGGCTCAGGGTGGGCTTATAATATTAACGACTGTTACCAAACAGCTAGCCCCGGTTGGTATGTCCGTTTATTGCAAGACCCAGCTTTTGCCAACAAAGTAAATTGTCGCTATTTTGAATTACGCCAAACTATCCTTTCTAACGATTATTTGAATTCAAAAATTGATTCTATCTATAATTTGGTTAGTTCTGCTCAAATAGGTCATTTTACAAAATGGGATATTTTAGGTACCAGAACGGGAGCGCCAGAAGTAGAATCGCCAGCACAAACATACGATGAAGAAGTAGACAGGCTAAAAGATTGGATTTCTGTGCGTTTAGAATGGCTCGACAATAACATGGTTGGTAGCAGTGGCAATTGTGTGACAAGCAACAAAGAGCTTGCAAGTAGCGAGCAGTTTACACTGTATCCTAACCCGGCATCAACCCATATTAATTTTGAATCCGATATTGAAATACAACTGGTGGAGATATTCGATTATTCGGGAAGGATAATTTTGAAAAATACGGCACAATATTCCAAGTCTGTTCACATGAATTTAGAACATTTAAAATCCGGGCTATATTTAACCCGCACAACTTTTATTAATGGCAAATCAGAATCGAATAAGCTGATTATTAGATAATATTCGAAGAAAAAACCGCAATTCGAAGAAAAAAAAATGCTTGAAGTTGAAACTTCAAGCATTTTTTATATCCTTTCTATTTGGTTTATTCTCCCCGAACAGCTGCAATTCCCGGAAGTGTTTTTCCTTCCAAATATTCCAACAAAGCACCACCGGCCGTTGAGATGTACGATACACCATCGGCGAAGCCAAACTGGTTTACCAGGGCTACCGAATCACCCCCGCCCACAAGCGAGAATGTACCTTTTTTGGTTGCGGCAACAATAGCCTCACCAATTGCTCTCGAACCACCGGCGAATTTTTCAATTTCGAAAACGCCAACCGGTCCGTTCCATAGAATGGTTCCCGAGTTTTCAATTACCTCTATAAATTTTTCAATACTTTTAGGACCAGCATCCAAACCTTCCCAACCATCGGGGATTTCACCAGCCGGAACAATCTGAGTATTCGCATCCTGACTAAAATCGTCGGCGGCAAGTACGTCGGTTGCAATAATTAGTTTAACACCTTTTTCGGCGGCAAGTTTCTGAATGTTTTTTGCTGTTTCAAGAAAATCATCTTCACAAATCGAATTCCCAACTTTTCCACCGCTTGCCTTTACGAAAGTAAAAGTCATTCCGCCACCGAGAATCAGGTTGTCCACTTGATCAAGTAAATTTTCGATGATTGTAATTTTCGAAGAGACTTTTGCACCACCCATAATTGCTGTTAACGGACGTTTGGGTGCTTTTATTACTTTGTCCAAACTTTCCACTTCACTTTCAATAAGGTACCCAAACATTTTATCGTTCGGAAAGAATTTAGCAATAACAGCCGTTGAAGCGTGTGCACGGTGCGCAGTACCAAAAGCATCGTTTACCCAGCAGTCGCCATTTTCGGCAAGTTTAGCTGCAAAAGCTTCGTCTCCTTTTGTCTCTTCTTTGTAAAAACGGAGATTTTCCAATATTAAAACTTCGCCCGGCTGAACATTATTCGCCATCTTTTTTACTTCTTCGCCAATACAATCGGGAGCAATTTTAACGGTTGCGCCATCCAGTAATTCCGATAAATGATTCACCAAAGGTTTTAAAGAGAATTTAGCCTCGGGTCCGTCTTTCGGACGACCAAGGTGAGACATAATTACAGGCGAACCACCATCTGCAATAATTTTTTTGATGGTAGGAAGCGCGGCCCTCATTCTTGTATCGTCGGTTATTTCAAATTTCTCGTTTAAAGGAACATTAAAATCAACACGGATAAGTGCTTTTTTACCTTTAAAATCGTAGTTACTAATTGTTTGCATGGTATTCTAATTTTAATTGAATTTTTAAATAACAACCAAAGGTAAAAATAAATCTCGCACCAAATCAGAGATATTTTTAGCTGAAAACAATTTAATGTTGAGGTAACCTCTAAATTCGGGGAAGTACCAAATCTCAAATTCCAATTTAGAAATAAGTTGCAAAATCCCGTTTTTCGAAATTCAACTGACCTACTATTTTAAAGATTGGATTTTGAGACTATTCTTAAAAGCAAAAATCCATTAATCCCCAAAAACGAACATTGAAAATCAATAAACTCTTCACTTTTCGAATTGGACTCAATTTTTGAGTATTGGATTTTATTTGTTTTTTGATGTCTGGAACTTGTAATTTCCCTTTTTAAAAGGTTATTTTTGAACCATGTTTTTTAAAGATGTAGTTGGACAAGATGAATTGAAAAAACGGTTAATACGCTCTGTAAATGAAGAACGAATTAGCCACGCACAACTTTTTTCGGGATCGGAAGGATCGGGTAAAGTTGCAATGGCAATTGCTTATGCACAATTTATTTCATGCAAAAATCGCAATGAAACAGATTCTTGTGGAGTTTGTTCGTCTTGCCATAAATATCAAAAATTGGCGCATCCCGATCTACATTTTGTATTTCCTGTTTTTAATTCAAAAAGATTTAACAAGCCGGTTAG
Organism: uncultured Maribellus sp.; assembly: GCA_964476535.1. Lineage (GTDB taxonomy): Bacteria > Bacteroidota > Bacteroidia > Bacteroidales > Prolixibacteraceae > Draconibacterium. Next base: position 2,024 of record CAYZBC010000286.1, on the reverse strand, counting down.
CGACGATTTTCTTCCCAATTGGCGAGAATTAATTCGAAAAAATCCTTATTTCAATCTGAGCCAGTGGTTAACTCACATCAACGCTGAAAATGCACAAGGTGTAATTTATGAACGCGAAAGCGACTCTATTCTTCGCAAACTAAATTTTAAATCGTTTGAATCGGAATTTAAGGTAATGATAATTTGGTTACCGGAAAAAATGCACGTCGCGTGTTCAAATAAATTATTGAAATTAATTGAAGAACCACCCAACAAAACACTTTTTCTTTTAATTACGGAAAATGAAGAGGCAGTAATTGGCACTATTCGCTCGCGTGCACAATTGGTTAAATTCCCACTTGTAGATAATTTATCTGTTAAAAAAGCATTACAGAATATCGAAGGAATAAATGAGGAAATTATCCCCGAAGCGGTTCACCTTTCCAGTGGAAATTATATAAAAGCACTCGAATATTTAAATCCCGGCGAAGACGAACAATTCTATTTTCTGAAGTTTCAGGAGATGATGCGTTACGCATACAAAAGAGAAGTTTTGGAACAAATTGAGTGGGCAGATGTGATGGCAAAAATTGGCCGCGACAAACAAAAAGCATTTTTCGATTTTGCGCTCCGTTTAATTCGTGAGTATTTTGTAATGAACATGAAACAGAGCAATCTGGTTTACCTCAAACAAGAAGAGAAAGAGTGGGGCTCACGATTTGCGCCTTTTATCAACGAACGAAATATTGAATCCTTTTTCCAGGAATTTGAGTTAGGTATAAAACACATTTCTATGAATGGAAATCCGAGGATTATTTTTCTGGATACAGCTTTACGAATGGTTCGGCTAATTAAACAATAATGGAATACTCATTTTACAGTTAATCACATAAAACCATTGGTTCATTAATTTATCAATATCATCTCAACCTTTAAATTAAATTCTTATCACATTTGTGCTTAAAAAACTTTTTTAGAATGACTTTAAAAACCAATTACTTAGTCCTCAATTCGTATTATTAATTATTTTTGTAAGTTAGAATGTATTTTTTATTCGTTTCATCGGAATAAATCATACGGCATTTCAAAAACAAATTATGCATAATGTTGATACAATAGAAAGAGGTGTATGTAAATCTGACTCGGGGTGCTGTGCAAAACATAACGTAACCGATTGGTTAAAAGACATAGAATCTGCTAACCAATCAGACGATATTGTTGAAGTTCGTTTTAAAAATACACGTAAAGATTATTACAGGAATATTAATAACCTGAAGCTAAAAGTTGGCGATTTAATTGCGGTTGAAAGCAGTCCCGGCCATGATATCGGAATTGTTTCTGTTATGGGCGAATTGGTGAAGCGGCAGATGCGTAAACACAAAGTTACATTAGTAAATGGCGAATTCAGAAAAATATATCGCTTAGCAAAACAGGTTGATATAGACAAATGGAAAGAGGCGATTTCGATGGAGCATGAAACCATGATTCGCTCGCGGCAAATTACTGCCGAATTACAATTGAAAATGAAAATTGGCGATGTTGAATACCAGGGCGACCGTACCAAAGCCATATTCTATTACATAGCCGACGAGCGCGTTGATTTTCGTGAATTGATAAAAGTACTGGCAGAAAATTTCCGTATCCGCGTAGAGATGAAACAAATTGGTGCGCGCCAGGAAGCTGGAAGAATTGGAGGAATTGGCCCCTGTGGAAGGGAAATATGCTGTTCTACCTGGATGAACAATTTCGTTTCTGTAACAACTAACTCTGCACGTTATCAGGAAATTTCGCTAAATCCTCAAAAATTAGCCGGACAATGTGGTAAATTAAAATGTTGCCTCAACTTTGAGCTGGCAACTTACATGGATGCACAGAGAAATTTTCCTCCCAACCAAATTCCTTTAGAAACAGAAAACGGACTCTACTATTTTTTGAAAGCTGATATTTTAGGTGGTACCTATTCATACATGTTACAAGGAAAAGCTCCATCGAACCAAATTGTAGTACCAGTGCAAAGGGTAAAAGAGATTCAACGTTTAAATAAA
>CAYZBC010000285.1:0-6868 GCA_964476535.1 uncultured Maribellus sp. | reverse complement strand
TGTGCCAAACTTAACTTGCCATGAATGTTTCATCTGTTTATAATTGTTTATTTTTCAATGTAATAGATGGAACTCCCATAAATTATAATCATATCTTCTTTGTGTGATTTTTTCTCATGGACGTTTCATTCGTTTTTCTAATAAAGTATTTGTTTTTGAGATATGGTTTTTAAATCTTTCATTACCATATATTTCATATTTGCAACAAGTTCCACATTCCAATTTAGTTCCCCATAATCCACTTTTCAGTAAGAATAACGTGTTTTATTGACTTACTCTCATCAGACAAATGATAAGAATAAGTAACATGCAACTTTCCATCTTTTGCCTGTATAACAGATGGGTAGGAAAAACTTCCACCTTTATTATTTTCAAGGTTGCGTTTCCATTTCCACGACTTTCCCTGGTCATCTGTAATTGCAGCAGCCAAGCTATATCTTCCATTATCAACATCGTTATAAACAAGCAACCACTTACCGCTTTTTAGATTTATAATTTCAATACTGGCACCAGGATTAGGAATGTCTGACTTTTGTGCGTAAGTCCACGAATATCCTTCATCATCTGAATGGCTCATCATTATCCTCCCTGGCTCATCACCATCGTCGCGCATATAAGCATCAATTGATCCGTCGTTACGCACAACGAGACTTGGTTGATTTAATCCTCGGCCAACAATTGGAAGACTACTTGTCCATGTTTCACCATCATCATTTGAAATTGCTATTAATCCAAAATTAAAACCATCGGAGTAAAGTGGCAATAGTATTTTTCCATTTTTTAAAATCATGGGGTGCGTTCTTGGCATCCATCCTGTCTCTCTTTTTTTTGGATCTTTTGCAGCCTCCACAAGCATCTCTTCATATGGAAGTGCATATTCAGCCCAAGCCAGATTATCTTTGCTATTTTTCTTAAATTGTTCTTGTACACGATCGGCAAATTCTTCTCCGGGTTTCATTAAAATAATATCCTGCCATTGCCATTTGGGAGCACCTTCCCCATTAAAATCAGTTGTTGTTCTCACTTTTAAAATTGAATTTTCCCACCGGTTGGCTTGCACTACAATCCACACTAAAAATAGCTTATTATTTTTGTTCAAAAACAACATTGGATTACAATCGGGTTGCCCGGGAGTATCTGCCATTAAAAATGGGGCACTCCATATTTTTTCACCTTTTTTGAGTCGGGAGCCATTAACAACCACATCATTAGCCGTGCGTTCACCACTTCCCTGAAACCAACATGTTAACAAATCTCCATTGGGCAATTCCACAATGCTACTTGAATGAACATGTTGTTCCTGTAATGGAAAAATCAACTCATTCTCAAGCTCAGGTTGTCCATAAAGATGAGTTACAAATAGTACTGACATCAGAAAAAAAAGAATCTTCTTCATACTAAAAATATTATATACTAATTTGTAAGAAATAATTTCCAAATCGAATCGACAAGAGTATGCACGAGCATTGCAGCCAGCAAGTTATTTCCACTTTTCCGGTATGCCCAACCATACCCTAGCCCGGCAATTGTCGCCAAAGAAACATATGTAATTTGTGTGGATAATGTATCCACATTATTCCAGTGCATTAGCCCAAAAGCCATTGATGAAATTACAAGAGGAATCCATTTTTTAACGAACACTTTCTCCAGTCCCCGAAGCAGAATCCCCCTAAAAAATAGCTCCTCGGGCAAAGCAACTGTTAAAAACAGTCCAACAAATTGAACGGCCAACTTTGGAATATTATAACTCTGAGGGACTGAAAACGTAAGAAATCCGGTAGCAAGTCCGGGAGGAACCACAACCACCATTATCAGAAGTAATGCAAGTAATACAACATATAAATCTTTAAATTTTGGAACAAGATTATATCCAATATCAGCACCGCGGTATCCGTACCACCCAATTACTCCAATTACTGAAACTGCAATTGACCACCAGGTATAATCGAGGTTAGGCTGCATATCCATAAACCAGCGAAGATCAAAGGGTATCCAAAGAATAATCCAAATGGCAATATCAATCCAGGTTAAGCTAAAGTTTTCACCTTTATTTTGTTTAAGCGAACCGAACACTGCGAAAATTATAACTGCAAATATTACAGTATAATACGGATTAAAAGTACCCAGCAATAAACCTGGCAGAGCGTATAAAAAAGCAATTCCTCCTGCGATGTAAAAAGTTGAATTTGTATCTTTTCGAAGCCAGGTATTAAATTGCTGAGAAGCTTTTAATGAACCCAAAGAAAGCATCAGTCCGAAGAGAGGAGCGATACTTAAAACCGTAGCTAAGATTTTAAGTATGCTATTGTTTGAATCATTACTGGCCACCGCATAAATTAAAAGCGCTCCCAACAATGTCCAGATAGCAAAAAGGATAAAAAATCTATTCTTCATAATATATTGTGTTTTTTTTGTTACCGAAGAGACTATTTCTTTTTATAGACTTTTACATAATCAACTTTAAAAACATCAGGAAATGTAGCATCTTTTAAAGCTTCCAACGTACCCGGGAGTTCCATGCTAAGTATCATATATTCTTCAACATGCGATATTGCACGAGTAATTTCGTAATACTTATATCCATCAACAAAAAATGCGTATTTCTCTGGTGTCCATTCGGCAGAAAATGTATGAAAGCCTTCTGACACCCCTTCTACCTGACTTAAAAGACCTCCAATGGATTTCTGGTTTGGTCCGTATGCCCAATGTAGATTATGCGAAATCATATCATCATCTGTCCGCTTGAAAAACTCCATAATATCTATTTCAACGCCAAAGGTTGCAGGATCCTCTCCTTTAGAAATACCTGTGGATTGAATCCAAAATGCCGACCAGTTTCCTTTTGATTTTTGGAGTTGAGCACGACACTCAAAATATCCGTATCTCGTCATAAACAAATCTTGTGTACCCACAGCTCCAACCAGAATTGAATCTCCTTTTTCAAAAGCAGATAATTCAAGAAATCCATCTTTTACTTCTATTGCTTCAGGAGAAATATACCCCACTGCTCTAGGACCGACAGCTCTGGGTGCCCATTTTTCAGAATCTAATTTGTCACCATTAAATTGATCTTCCCAAAAGAGTTCGTATCCCAAACTCTCGGGGGAGTATATTGTAGGATTCATTGGTTTAAAAAAATTCTTCACTTGATTCTCATCTGTAGTTACTACCACAGGCAAACGCCACAAACCGCCACTATTTCCCCAATCATTTACTTTTATAGTAATTAGATTTGACGCCCCAAATTTTAGCTGTTCATTTATTTTGGAAAATGTTGGTCTGCTTGCAATGCTAATATTTGCTTCACCAAAAAAACTTACACTTTCACCATTTACAAACAACTCATAAGCATCATTTACTCCTCCAAATTTTATCCAAACATCCTTCCCTTTCCAATCTGTCGGAATGATAACTACTTTTCTATACCAGCCAAAAGCATCCAATTCAGGATACCCCTGTTCTTCCCATTTTTTTCCTGCCTCAAGTATATTCCAGTTGGAATCATCAAAATCTATCGAATACCATTTATCAGCAATGCCCATGTTATTTTCATCGGGAGAAAATCGCCAATCTTTTGATAAATCGATGGTTTCCTGTGCTTTGGATTGTTGACAACCAAGAAATAAGGAAAATGAAATTATGGTAACAATAAACTTCAACATAATTTAAAGATATTTCAACATTCAAACATAAAATACTTAAAGTTAAACAATTGACATTACATGTAATAATTCATCAAGGACTACACGCGTAAGAATATCTTGTTTTTGTATAAATAAAACAGGAATAACCACTCAAAGGAAAGCACACCGGCAACAATTATCACTTCACCAAAGTTGCCCAAAGGATTTGCAATCCATCCCAAAAGAAATTCCGAAGCGTGATAAAAATCGATGATTCTCATTCCTACATAAATGGTTATGGAATTCAGCCCGATTACTTTGAAAAACAGTATCCATTTGTTCCACGATTTCACATCGATAATAAAATAAAAAATTGCAAGCAAAAGAAAACTAATTCCGGCGGTAAGAATATTAAAAGGAACGGTCCATATTTTTTTAATTATTGGATAAACCGGTGAAAGCACGAGTGCGATCAGTACAAGAGAAACCCCAACAATTAACAGAATAATTGTTTTTTTATTGGGAGAATATTTCTTTTTATCGCGAAGAACTACACCCGCGAATGTCCCCATTAAAGTAATCGAAATAGCTGAAACAATGCACAAAATACCTTCTGGATCGTACGTTCCGTAAATTAATCTACCCGGGAGAAAATGCTGATCAATCCACGAATTTATAGTTGCTTCGGGTATAAATACACCAGCTCCAAAACCCGGCACAGGCACAAACAATTGCAGTGTTGCAATTCCCGCAAAAATTCCTAACAGCCAAAATATTCTAGCCTTTAAAGTTGTTGTGTTAATTACAATTAATGCTGCAAAAAAGTAAGCAATTCCAATTTGCGACAAAACACTTAAGTAACGCATATCCGAAAAACCATTTTTCAAAGCACCGTTATAAACTAAACCAAGTAACACCAACAAAACCATTCGAATAAACACCTTTTTATACAACACTAATTTTGGTGTACCTTTTTCTAAGCGGCTTGTAAGTGCGAATGGAATTGCCACTCCTGAAATAAACATAAATAACGGAAAGATTAAATCTTCGAAATGAAAACCCGCCCACGATGCGTGATGCATTTGATTTGCAATGCCTTCCATCCAATTCCATCCGGTAGCTTTATGCAATGTTTCTATTATTGCTCCTCCTCCAATAATCCAGAGCATATCGAATCCACGAAGTGTGTCGAGCGAGTTTAACCTCTCTTTTGTTTTTGGTAATACTATTGTTGACATAGTTATGTATTAATATAAATAATTTGTGTTTAAAAATAGTTTAAAATCAGGAACACTTAACAGATATTCCATCCTTTTTATTCGTCTATTTCAATAAAATAATTAGCCAAAAAATTTTCTTTTGCCTGAATTGAAATCAATCCTTCTTTTGTTTCAAAATTTCGGTCGGTATCAAAGCTGTCGGCAATTCCAATCCAGGGTTCAATACAAACATATTCTGCATTTGGCTTTGCCCAGATACCTAAATAAGAAAAATCTTTAAAGTTCATGGAAAGAACTTGTTTCGACTTTCTACTTTTTAAACTTACTTTTTTAGAGTTTAGATTTTTAAATATCAAAGCATCATCGTCGAAAAGATGTGAATGCAGATTAATTATTTTTGGTTCATTAAAAACAGGCACAGTCTCATTTCCTATCAAACCATCTTTTTGCACACGCCAGGTCTGAGCCGTTTCATGTTCTTCAAATTCAAGGTAATAATCGTTGTAATTTTCATCATTATTCATTGGGCAATTAAATCCGGGATGCCCTCCCAAAGAAAATAGCATCGGCTCGTTTCCGTGATTAACGATAGTATGTTCAACCACAACTTTATTCCCTTTAAGAATGTATTTAATATTAAATTCAAACTTAAAAGGATAAATTTCAAGCGACTGTTTGCTAAACATTAGCCTGAAAGTGAGGCTATTTTCTGTCTTTTCAACCAAAGCCACATTTTTATTGTTCCGAACAAAACCGTGTTTCGGGCATTTGTACTCTTGCCCCTTGTATAAAAAGCCATCCTCTTTTAAGCAACCAATTACCGGGAACAAATTTGGTGCATGGGAATTCCACACATCAGGATTTGCCTGCCAAACATATTCTTTATCACTTTTTCTTGATTTGATGCTACATAATTCAGCACCAACTTCCTCTACCGACACCTGAAGAAACTTGTTTTTTATTGTATACATTTTATCCTATTATTTAATTGAAATATTAAATCATGCTCTGTAATCTTTTTATGTTTTCCTTTTAAAAATCCAAAAAAACATTACCACACCCGAATATACTAGAAAAATAGCACCTATAAAAAATAGGAGTTCGCTGTATTCCAAATACATTTCAGTAAACCCTACAACATCTTTTGTCCGGAGATAATAAACCAAACCCAGACTCAGCAAAAACAACGCGCCAATAATTCCAAAAGCAGGAACTTGTCGTCGGGAGGTAATTTGTCTCCTTAATTTACTAGTATTCCATATTTTATTTTTTATGAAAGCAAACAATAATATCCAAACTATCCAGGAGATTATCTGAAAAATATTTAGTGTTCGGAAATAATTTAAAAATGTAATTAGCGGACTAAAAAACAACCGTTTTTCGCTGTAATAAGGCCTGTCGTTATATAACAAAACGTCGAGTTTACTTTGGTCGCGGGTTTTAATAATCTCTAAAATAGCCGCTTCTTTTGAAGCTGGATCTAAATTTTGCCACCCCGGAATTTCAAAGGCATTCCATAACGAACAAGCATTTCCGTACCCATGAAAGTCAACACCACCATTCATTACTAAATTATGAGATTCACAAAAAGTTTTAATTTTCTGATAAACTTTTCTGTCGTAAGTTCTTTCCAAAGCGGTGTTTTCAATTTCAAAACCGTCAACTCCCAAGTTTTTATAGTATTCCATCGACATGTGTTCACCATCGAACCAATGGTTTACAATTACGGATCCTCTTCCGGCATGTGTTAAATTTATTGCCGTAGAATCCGAAAATCCCTTTGTACTAAATTTTGCTTTCAGCCCTAGCATACTTAAATGGTTACTACCCGAAAACTCTTCGCCACACATAACAAGTGGTTCGATTGGGAATTTATTGTTTCGCTGCGCCTGAACAAAATCGTAGGTGTAATCATGATTATTGTGCTCGGTAATATAAAATGCATCAAAACCATTTCGTTTGTGCCATTTCCATAAACCCTCTTGCGAAATAAGCCCGTCGTGACTATATTCGGTATGCGAATGC
>CAYZBC010000284.1:0-6919 GCA_964476535.1 uncultured Maribellus sp. | reverse complement strand
AAACCCCCATAGTGAACTCTCATCACCTAGTTATTTACCATGCACGGCACACCAATAAAAAACCGTTCTTTTTGAGAGAACGGTTTTTTTTATCCTTGCAAACTCCAATCTTAAAACAACCTATTTTCATTGTGTATAAGTTGAATTATTAGCTTTTTTCATTTTTTTTCGAAAAGCAAAAGGTGTAATACCCTCCCACTTCGAAAAAGTAGATGAAAAATGCTGTGATGAATAGAAACCACATTCAAGTGCAATATTTGTAAGTCTGCCAGTAGTATTTGCCAGAAGTTCTTTCGCTTTTTCTAGCCGGAGAAAAATCAAATAATTAGCCGGAGTTTAACCGCTATGTTCTTTAACCAATTGAATAAATGTTGTTACTCCAACCTTACTTTCGCTGGACATCTCCTCCATTGTCCACTTTTTTGAAATATTATTTTTTAAAAGAATCTCAAAGTTCAAAAACCACTGTTGATTTTTAATTACCTGTTTTTCGCGGCTTTGAACAGTTCTTACCGTAACAATTAAAAACTCTTCAACAAGGTTGTCCCGTCTGCGTTCTTCAAATACAGGTAAAAATTAATTTTCAATTAAAATCAGAAAGCAAAAACGTCACACAAATATTTTTTTTTCGCTGGATACATAAAGGAAACTCTAATTCAGCCCATAGGAGACCTTTAAAACTAAAGCTCGTTTTTTTGAATTCATACCATCCGGGAAATAGTTTTCGGAATAAACGAGAAAGAAATCTGAGACTGGTTTGTAACGCCATTGAAACCTCGCATTTATGTTCAGATTATCCGCTTGTTCATTGTATTGAACGTAAGTTGTAAAAAATATTTTATCGGTTAATGTTACATCCAATTTAGTACCTAGTAACCAAAAATCTTTACGCTCCCATGGTTGCGGAAGTATTAAATTGTTGTAAGATAAAATAAGTGAGATATAACCGTAAGGCTGAACACGATAATTGAAATCGCCCGACATAAACCATCTGTTTCCATTAAAAAATCCACCGTATCCCGATTCAACATTGTATTTAAATAGATTTCGGTTATTTGAGGTGAATTCTATGGAAGCCGCGCTCCAAGTGTATTTACTTCCTTGTAAAAGAAAATGATTACCTTGATTTGTAGGGTCGTAATCTTTTCGAAGCAAAACGAAAGTGGAATTTGTTTTTATCTCTAAATGTGCCCGGCTTTTAAATCGGAATAGATAATCGGCGTTAATTTTACGGTCGGTCAATTCAATATTATCTGGTTGATAAAAATTATCCATTTCAAGAAGAATACCGTGATATTCTAAAACTCCTTTTTTAGGATAAAACTTAATTGTTGCAGCCGGATTCAATTGAAAAAAATCTTTACGCGGAACATATCCCATTTCGGCATTAAAATCCCTACCTACATAATATTCATTCAGCTCAAGAAGAAATGATTTTCGCGAATATTTTAAACTGAGTCCCTGTGAATATTCTTTCGGAGCATTAATTGAAGGAGTAAAAGACTTTAATCCAAAGAGTTTTCCGATTAGAAAATCGTTTGGACTGGCCAGATAATATTCCAACCCTGCTACGCGGTTAAAACTATTTCCCACCCAATCTTGCGGAACTTTTATTTGTTGTTTATTTGCAAGTATGGCTCCGATATAAGATCTTGCAAATACTTTTTTCTGTAAGGTGGACACGAAAAAATTCCGGGTTAAATAATCCCCTTCTGCACCTGTTTGCATGTCCATTAAACCAAAACGCCAGTCATTCCCCATTTTTCCACTTAACCTGAATCCTCCATTTACCGGTGCATCAATTCCAATACGACGAGAGAAAAAGGGACGGATCTTGCTTGACCCATAATTAGCAAACAGGTCGCTGTTCTCTAAAAAAAATTGTCTTTTTTCAGGAAAATAAAGTTCATATCTATCGAGATTAGTAACCTGGTCATCAACCTCGGCTTGCGAAAAATCGGGATTGTAAGTTAAATCGAGGTTGAGCGACGAAGAGAGACCTACTTTTGCATCAAAGCCAAAATCCTTTCTATATTTTACCTCTTCACCAGCCTCAATATTTCGTGAAGAACTAGCAAAAAGATAAGGAATAAGTGAGAATTTTAATCCCGATTTTGGCGGTGGAGTTTCCCATTTTAACTGCCCGGCATAAGCCATTGATGCAGTTGGAAATTGCCGGGGCACCGGTGTCCATGCCGATTTCTCGTTCAATTTCAGGTCGTTGCGCGAAAATTGAATATTCCAAAGATCAAACCCAATTTTATATCTGATTGATTTGAATGGGATACGCATTTCAGTTACCCAATGGTCTTCGTATGATTTTGTTTTTGATTCCCATTTACAATCCCAAACATTATTTACCTTATTTCCTCCGCTAAGTGAACCATCGCGCACTGCACCTGCCGCATTTACTCCAAAACAAAATCCATTTGTCTGGTCGAAAAAGGGATCCATATAAACACAAATATTATCGTTGTTTTGAAACGAAAAATCACGTCGCAGCGACTCAACATTGCGTTTTCCGGGAAGGGTATCATGAGCAATTAATGCAATATAAAATGCTTTGTCATCATAAGTCATCATTACTTCAGAGCGTGACGCAGAGAAACCGGTGTCGTACGGTAATACCATATAAGAAATTTCCGACTTTTCGGCTTTCAGCCAATCATCTTCATCAACCTTACCATCGAGTATTATTTTGCCTGATAATTTTTTAGCATGAATTACAAAACCTTTATTTATCATATTATTTATGGAAAGGCTGTCGCTTTCAGAATAAATTGTGACCTTTTTTATTGTATCAACTGCTGTGGTTTGTGCCTTTAAAAAAAATCCAAATAGAATACTTACGAAAAGGCACATTAAAAATAAAGTTTTATTCATTGTTGAAAATTATATCCAGCAGTATTACAATTTATTAATTTGAAAGATATTTCTGTAACTCCTTTAAATCGTCGGAACCAATCAGATCTACACCTGCATTTTTTAATTCCTTCCAAACTGAATCTCTCTCTGTCTTTGGATAATCAGGTGTTGACCAGAATCTTAACAAGTATCCATTTTTATGAGCTTGATTAGCTATCCTTGTTAATTTTTCTTTTTCATTATCAGGAATTCTCCCTTCGCCTCTCCACTTAAAATGCATATTCCAATTATCACTAACAAGTGGCATTAACAGGGAAGATATTTTAGCATCTAATTCCGAAATGCGGCCATCGTAACCCGCGTATCGTAATTCCTGTTTTTTCATGTATTCAAAAGGCCTATTCCCCGAAACGATTACTGATACCGCCCCCACTTTTTTTTCCCCTGAATTGTAAGATGTAAGTAATTCATCAAAATCTTCAAGAATTTGGTGTAAAAGTTTGTACGATTCCAATCCATCATTTTTAAAATCAACCAATAGAATTATCTCTTCATCGTTGCCATAAACACTTCCATTGTTTTGTTGAATAATCTTTTTCAAGGGATTTAAATACAAACTCCGAATGGTACTTCCCGGTTTAATTTTATCAAAATCATGCGCCACGAACAGTGAATCACCAATGGAAAAAACATCCACTTCAATACTTTTGAATTTGCAATCCAACGCATCTAACAATGGGCGTTCGTGTAGATAATCGTTGTGTGCGTGTGCAGGTAAAACTTGAGATTTGCTATTTTGAACGAATCCGAAGCTTAACAAAACTCCGATTAATAAATTGAATATTTTTGATTTTAACATAGTATAATTTAAAGTGAAATTTTATTAATTCTCTGCTTATTTATCCATCCACTCCAACTGCACCCATTTTTCAGGACCATCGTTTTTTTGTGGTTTTCCCTTTGTGCTGCGCCCGTCGTTTACAATCTGACTCAACTTTGTGCGGTATTTTTCAACTATTTCGGCTTGTTTGTCCTACAAATTATTTTCTTCACCTAAATCATTAAGCAAATTATAAAGCTGAACTTTTGGTAATTTATCAATGCCATCCGATTTTGGTTTTGGTGCACTCCATCCACCCGAACCAGGGCAAAAAATCACTTTCCAGTCGCCTTCCCGATAAGCAAATGAGCCATTAATGGAATGATGAACTATACTTTTCCGCTCCTTTGATTTTGACTTGAGATTTAGTGCCGGTAAGAAGCTGTAACTGTCTTCGGCAACATTATCTTCATAACCAACACCAACAATATCTGCAACTGTGGCAAACAAATCAATAGTACATAAAATTTGATCCGTTTTCCCGGGCTTAACTTTTGCAGGCCAACTTACTATGTACGGAACATGGTGTCCGCCTTCAAAAATATCGGCTTTGTGACCTCGGAACAAATAACTTGGATCGTGCCCCTTGCTTGCCAGTTGATCAAAATCTGCTTCTGGCGAGCAACCATTGTCGCTGGTAAAAATCAAAATCGTATTTTCTGCAATGCCTTGTTTTTCGAGTGCATTTTTCACTTCGCCAACTACCCAATCAACCATTAGCACAAAATCACCATAAGGATTGCCCAATCCACTTGACCCCTAAATTCTTCTGTTGGCAAAATGGGAGTATGTGGTGCAGACAGTGGCATATAAATAAAAAATGGTTTGTCGCCGTTGGCATTTTTATTAATAAAATTAACTGTCTTTCTTGTAATATCAGGCAAAACCTGTTCGTGCGAAAAATCATCTGAGGTAGGTTCTTTTCGCCACCACGACTGACTTCCTTTATCTTCCGTTTCTTTCGTTGGAATCCGCGTTGGCATATCGTTTTCAATCCAAACATACGGAGCCATGTCTAATGAGCCACAAAATCCAAAGAAATAATCAAACCCAAGGGTAGTTGGCCCGTTTTCAACTTTTTTGGAAAAGTCAACGTTGTAAGCTCCAGCATCGAAAGTTGCAGAACTCAAATCTTTAACATCAGAAAGCCGTTCCTCTTCAGAATCAGCAGATGCCCAGTCCCAACCCAAATGCCATTTCCCGAAGCCAGCAGTTTTATATCCATTCTCTTTTAAAAAGCCTGCAATGGTTGTTCTATCTTTCGGAATTAAAGCTTTGCTATAACCACCTAAAACTCCCTTTTTTAAAGGTGAACGCCAATTATACCGCCCGGTTAAAATTCCATATCGGGTGGGTGTACAAACTGCCGAGCTGGTGTGCGCATCCGTAAACATTACACCTTCGCTGGCTAATTTATCGATAAAAGGAGTTTTAATTTTTGAATGTTCGTTAAAACAGGAAACATCTCCATATCCCATATCATCGGCAAGAATAAATATGATGTTGGGTTTTGAAGGACTTGTCTCATTGTATTTTGCAGGTTCCTTTTTTTCGGCGGCGAAAATGGTTATTGCAAATAAGGCAGTAAGTAATCCTGTAAAAATTCTCTTTTTAGTCATTATTCTTATTTAAATTAATTTCTAATAAAAAATTTAAGTTGAGACGATTAAATTACAACTACCGAATTACATAAACAACTGCAATGGCGCATATTGAAAAATAGACTTATTGTTTTAATGCGTCAATTCTGCAAATCTACACAAACCATTTTCTCCATGTCGCGAATAATTAATTTACCATTACTGAAGGCCAAAGGAGACCAGGCTTGCGATTTTTTAGAATTGAAAAACGAAGCTTTGCCCTCTTCTTTGTATCCTTCGGGTGAAGGTTCAATTAAATGAATATCGCCGTTTTTACCATTTTGATTGATGATTAAACCATTCACCATAATTAACGCACCCAACTCAAAAGCCGGAGCTGATTTTTTCTCCCAAACAACTTTTCCATCCGTTGTTATACAAGTCATTTGATTTGGATTTCCTGTGCTGTTAAAATATAAATGATTTTCAAAAAGAACAGGAGGGTGCATTTTGCTACCCACTTCCGTATTATAAAACAACTCGTTTACTCTAAAATCTTCACCCACTTTTGTAATTTCAAGCATCACCGAAACAGGATCGTATTTGTCATTGTAAGCACACTCGGTTAGAAATAATCTTTTATCGTCGATAATTGTAGCTGGAGAAATACTTGCAAACGAATTTAATCCTTCATATCGCCATAATTCTTTGCCTGTATTCACCTCAAAAGCAACCACTTCATCGGTGCTTAATCCATCGCCCTTTACACACGAACTAATCATTATTACCTGATCAACTCCACCATAATTTCCCAAAGTAGGCGAAACATGAAAAGGATAACCCGTTAACATCCGACTTTTCCAGACCAATTCTCCGGTTATTTTATTAAATGCAGCGACTCCCGCTTTTTTTCCTTGCGGTGCCACAATTACCAGATTATTGTAAATCATGGGCGATTGCGAAACTCCCCAATTGGGTAATTCACCTTCAAATTCTTTTAAAAGGTTGTGTGACCAAACCGGTTGATGCGTTTTTTTATCGATGCAATACATATCTCCGTGCGGACCAACGCTCCAAATGTAGTTTTCGTCAACCGTTGGTACGGCTCTGGAACCTGGATAGGGCAACTCACCCTTGGCTTCATACAAATAATTCCATTTCTCTTTTCCTGAATTCAAATCGACACATCGCAATACATCAGATTCTCCAACAATTCTATCCAACACAAATACTTCCTCATCAAAAATATTAGCACCTCCAAAACCGGCTCCCAAAGGGAACGACCACAACTCTTTTGGTTCATTTTCAGTCCACGATTTTAAAATTTCAGAACCTGAAATCGTCGCATTTCGACTTGGCCCAAGGTATTGATTCCAATTCGTCGGCTTGCCACAACTAACAATTAAGAATATTGTAAATGTGAAAAAAAAGAAATTATGTATATGCTTCATATCGGTTTAGTTTGTTTCAAATTTAAAAAAATTAGTTGAATTCAAATATTGAATTTATTTGAATCCCATTTAAATTAACTTTATCCAAACCCTAACCTGGACAAGCCAGAACCAAACAGGGAAATATAGTATTTTTGCACTAT
>CAYZBC010000283.1:0-6947 GCA_964476535.1 uncultured Maribellus sp. | reverse complement strand
GAATAATTGATTCTCGCAATACAGCACAAAGACCTTTGAATTCATCGTAATTACAAATCCAGATACCATCTTTCAATCCCAATCTATCCATATCCGATGGCATAACTTCAGTTACTAATACACCAATATTGGCTCCCTTATCCCGTATATCAGCCTTAAATTTCTCAATCCAAGTAGACTGAAAATCTTTTGTTCGTTTACTCTCGTAATAAATAGTACCGCAATTTTGTCGAGCCCTGGTATTTACAATTTGAATACAATCTCCTCCTCTTGCCCCCTTTTTAATTTCTTCAATCGTATCTAAGGGAAACTGAGCAGCCAACCATTCTTCAATGGCAAGTTCCTGAACCTCGCCCTGTAACTGCATAGAACCCTGTTCCTGTTTACGTTTCATATCGTCAGTAAGCTTTTTCTGGTCTTCCAGTTGCTTTTGAAGTTCTTTAAAACGCAACTCATTTTTATCTTCTTCTGCTTTTTTGATTTTTTCTTTCTCTGCAAAAAGAATTTCATTTAGTTTTTTTTGTGCCTCAGCTTCAACCGCTTCTTTTATCTCGCCTTTTTCCCTTTTAAGTTTTTCAATTTCAGCTTTCGTACGATTGAGTTCTTTTACCTGTTCCGATTTTTCATTCAGTTCTTTTTGCAAAGCATTAAATTGTTCAGATTGCTCTTCTCGAAGTTTTGTTGTCAATTTTAATTCAATCGATTTTCTATCTTCTTTAAGTTGCTTTTCCAACCGTTCCTGAAACAGTTCGTTTTCCTGTTTTTTCTTTTGCTCAAATTCTTCTTTAGCTGTTTTCAGTCTTTCAAATTCTGAATCATATTTTTTCTTTTCTTCCGCTATTTGAGATTGAAATTTTTGTTTTATTTCTTCCTCTAACTGATGTGCTAAAATATCCTGAACATCTATGGATGTACCACAGTTTGGACATTTTATTTGATTTTTACTTTCCATAGTTATTAATTAAAATATTGCTCCAATACTTTGTCTTGTACATTTTGGATATCTGTATTTAGCTCAAATTTATCTAACTTATATTTCAAGTAGCGAGAATTAAAATCATCGTGCGTTGAAATTATTATCTGGTAATCAGCAAATTCATGTCTTATTAGTTCGATAAAGGTATGCACATTAAGATCATCCATTGATTGTATAGGATCATCAATTGCTAAGAACTTGAAGTTCTGGTTTGTGCTATACACTTTGTTCAATGACAAGCAGAACGCAATTGCGGCAACCACCATTTGTCCAGAACTTAGATGATATACTATGTCATGATCAGAATTGTGTCCAGTCTTAAAACGAACGTTGTTACTCAGTCCAGTTTGATGGATCTCAATAAAAATCCCTAAACCCTGTTGATAGCTCTGCAGAATTTTCCCGGAATAGACAAAAAATGGAATCTTTATTTTGCCTATTAATTCATGTTTGTGGTTTTTTATACTCCGTTTTACCTTATCCAATACGCTCTGGGCAGCATCCTTGATTTTATTGAGCTTTTTGAGCCTATCTTCAAGAAATCGCAATTTATCACTTGCAATTACATTATAATGGTTTGTTAAGTACTCAAGTTTAGCTTTCAAAAGTTCGATAGTGATAGCTTTAAGCAATCCAGCATCTTTGTCAAAGTAGTCTGTAAAATGCTGTTTATTGTATAATAATTCGCTATTAAACTGATACTTAGGCAGAATTTGTTCCCTTAAAAACTTTCTTGCTTGATCTACCTTTTCCTGTATTGCAGTTTCGTCCCGTGGAATGGAAACAAAATATAATTCCTGAGTTTCAGATGTGGCAATCTCTGGATATTCTTCAATAATTTCGACCAATTTTTCCTCAAAATTGGGGATTGCCCTAAATTTGCTTAAAACAGATGCTCTAATAGGTGTAATGTCTTTTAGAAAGGAGTCAATCTGCAATTCAATTTTTGCTGCGAATACAAGGGCTTTTCTTGTTAATTCTTTTTTACTTTCAAGCTTTGAAGTGCTATATGTGTTTAGCTGCTTTGTCTTTTCTGAAACCTGACGAATTAGCTCCTGATAAGAAGGGAATGCTGTATCGCAGAGTGGACAATTACTTTCACTTATAAAGTCTTCGTTTGATAATTTGGTAAATTCGGCAATACTCTTTTCTCTTGAGGTATTTAGGTCAGAGATTACCTTTCCAATTTCACCTAAATCTTTGTCTATCGCTTGAATTTGTGTAAATATCTCTACATACTCTTTGTAGTCATCGTCACCATTATCGATTAAAAATAGATCAAAATAAGTTTTTTCTAATATTACCTTATCTTTCTTTTCCTTAAACTCACGCCCTTTTGCTATCTTTTTGTTATTTGATTCTGTCTTCTCGATCAATTCAGTTGAATATATCTTGCTGAGTACAAAGGATTCCAATAATTCCGAGTTATCTACTATATCTCTATTTATTTTATTGAATCGAAGAGATTTCTCAAATTCAGATGGACTGAATTTCTCTTTAAATTCGATCAAGGAATTTACTTCCTCTCGAACTTGGTTAAGTTTTTCTTCAGGATTGGGAACATCTTTGAATGGTAACTCTTTATCAAAATCAAATTCTTTTTCTGGGAACAGCTTGATAAACTCTATATCTTTTGCTGAGGAAAGCGTGGTTTTTAATGTTTGTACTGCATCGTAAATATGGGAGTATTTCTCACCTAAATCAATACAAATCCTATTCAGCTTTTCTTTCTTTTCTTCCTCTCCTTGAATATTGAATAAAAAACCTAAAGAATCCCCTTTCTCATCTTCGTCCTGCCTCAAAAAGTATATGCTATCCTCTTGTTGTAAGTAATTGAATAAGTAGTAGGTTGACCTAAGTTTGATTAAAGAATTATCACCGTATATGATTTCATCAATTTCTTCCTGTTTAACACCAGATAATGTAGAAAAATCGTTCAAGTCAAAAAAGGATGTGTCATCAGTCAAATATGTTGTAAAAAAATTATTACTGTCACTTGGGATGTTCTCTCTCCCTTGTTTTACCCTGTTAGGTGAGTTAACATCATCATAATGTTTTATTAATATGGTGCTTTTTTTGGTAGCACTGTTTTCAACCCAGAGCTTCAAAATGACATCTCTTTCATCCTCATTCTGAAAGAAAGGTTTGTTTCTATTCGCATTTTTCTTCTGAACTCTATCAAACAAATTCATTACCCTGTAAAATTGTCCTGTTAGACATATCTCTATAGCATCAAAAATGGTCGTCTTACCAAAACCATTAGGTCCAGCTAATATGTTGACACTAGTTTTATCATTCGAAAAATCTATAACTAAACTTGTGCTAATCCCTTTAAAATTCTCTATGTACAGTTTTTTTATCTTAATCATTGGGTAGAATTTTTAAGATTTTTTCAATCGAATCTGTGCTTTCTTCATTTTCAAATTGAAGCGAAGAAATATCATCAAATCTTTCTACAATCTGATCGTATAGACTTTCCAAACCTGCTCCCAATTCATCTGCAATTTTCCTTTCCAAGGATTTAAAAATGTCACCGGTAAGCACCATTTTTAAAAAAGGAAATTTAATGAAAAATTGAAGAGTGATTAGGTATTCTTCCAGTTCAACTTGGTATCCTTTATTCCGATATGCCTCGAACTTTTCTTCTTTGTTAACTTTTTCCTGGAGTAAGGGTATAATATGTTCAACTTGTTTAAAGTCCTTGATAGATTCCTCGGAATAGATTACCACGTATTTTTTAAAAAAGTACTCGTCTTCTTCCAATAAAAAGATTTGTTGTTGATAAGTTTCAATGTATTGTAAGGAATCGCATTTTATCATAACGATCAATGAAGAATTCTTCTCCATTGTATTTGATTTGCCTTGAGCAACAAGAATGTCAAAATTTGATTTAAGCTTTTTGTAATTTACGTTTTCCTCAAAATCTGAGAATTTCCGAATACCATCAAATTCCATTTGTTCAAGCTCCAGTAGAAAATAATATGTTACATCTTTATAGGAGAAGTAAGTAATACCGTCTTCTGTTGTGTTTTCCTCGTGGCTTGATTCCGTAAATATTTTTTTTACTATTTCATTCATGATTCAAAATTGTTTTTGCCGTTTCTCTATCTATTAACCCATTTCCTTTCGCGAATGACATGAACTTATTTCCATCATCTACAATTCCGGTCGGCACATTCTTGATATTAGGAATTAAATCTATTAACTTCTTGTTAATTTCTCTATTTATTAGTTCATGATTATCCCATAATAAGTTTTGAGATTTCATGTTTTGAAGAATGTTACGAACTACATTGGCTGCATTAATTTCATCTTCATTGATTGTTGTCAAGACAAACTTTTCTTTGCGTCCAGTCAAGGAATACTTAACCGATCCTTCTTCCAAAATGGGCAAAGATTCTGTGATTTCTAACAGAAGTTTAAAGAATACAGACCGGAATCCATCCTGGCTAAACTGAAGTAGGTGGTTGCCCGATTCGTCAACGGATTCATTTAGGCTTAGACGTTGCAGAAATAATACAAAATCATTATCAGGCAACTGATAAATTACATCTATTATATCAACATTAATAATTTGCAAGTGAGATTCTTCTGTGTCGTGTATTTTAACCAGGTTAATAAAAAGAGAATAGAAGGTTTTTCTTTGGTTATAGATATTGGAGTTGTCAAAATCGGAGTTGTCTTTTATGACTTCGTTTAACCGACTCATTGAGAAGAACACCTTGAATAAGGGCTTATATTTTTTCTTATGTTCTGTGCGTATCTTGCTATCTAATTCAAAGGTCAAACGCTTTAAAGCCAACGCTATTCTCCCTTCATCTTCCCCCAAAGAAGTTTTTAATTCTTCCTTTATTAATGACTCAATTTCATTTGTGTCACAGTGATATTTATTATTTGAGTATTTAAATCTTTTAACAGAATTATTATTTGTAGTTGTTGAGGTTTCCCAATCTTCAATACTGACAACTGTATGAAGGAAGTCATTTCCACATAATTCGAAATCTCCGTTTAGAACTTCATTGTACTTAACTTTCGTGTTATTTCCAGCAGAATAGTATGCTTTCACCTGATGCACTGATAAGTATTCTTTATCTCCTCCCAAAGGCTGTTTGTATATCGCTACATCTTCCCGCGTTTCATATTCCAAGAAATGAGAATCATATTCTTCCTTAGCGATTTTATTCATCTCCCTCAAAGCCACTAATATCCCAACTTGTCCCTGATGAGAGAAACCACTCCAACTTGCTGTTGCATTTCTATTACTCATTCTCACCCTCCACTATTTTTATTTCCTTCTTCGTCAACCCATACAACTCATAAACCATTTGGTCAATTTCACGGTCGGTTTTATCTATTTCGGATTTTAGTTTTTGGGCTTCGGCTTTTTTGGTTTCAAAAACTTCCATCCATTCCATTTCATCCATTTTTGAAAGTTTTTCGCCACCTGCTTTTTTAATGGCTTTATTTAGTTCTTTTATAAAATCTCCAAATTCTAAATTATGCCAGTTTTGAAGTTTATTGTTTAGCTTTTCTATTAAAAATTGAGATTGGTAGTATTTTCGAAAACTGTTTATTATTTTTTGTTGCTCCTTAGTTAAATGAATCATATTCTCAACCAAGCCATGCAGCTCTTTATCTGAATTTTCAGGAATTGGAATCTGACTAAAGTACTTCCAGATTAATTGACAACCATTTTGAATTTGAGTACAATATTTTGTGATCAACCACCAACCCATTTTTGAATTTAATATTCCTAGGAGAGCTTTATCATTTGTGGGAATAATCCACATTGAATCATTACAGTATAGACCTTGTTCATCATAAATAAAACAAGGTTTAACTTGAAACTTCTGATACATTATTTTAGGTTGTAAGAACTTGTCGTAATAATCACAAGCTCGCAATTCCCACCAAAAATCACCTTTATCAATTCTTTTCTTTCCTCTTTCTTCAAAAGGTTTTAACCAATCAGCAATCGACGGATATGTATTTTCAAACCATGTTTGAGCTTCTAATTCACGGGATATTTTATCTTTTGTTTCACCTTTTTCAAAAATCAATAAATGACTTGATGGTTTTATAGTATGATATTTTGAAATATCCCGCCCTTGTAAAAATGGTTTGATTTTTTCTTCAGCGTTTTTATGCTTTAATACAATTTCATTTTTTGTCTTTTCATTAATTAGGAAAGCTTCTGTTAAACCCGTAAGAATTCCACGATAAGATTGACCTCCAATATAATCAGCTAACGTTTGATTATTTTCTTGAAGTTGTTCGATTAATTGTTTTTCTTTTCTTGAAGCAATTACCCATGTTTCACCGTTAAATGATGAAGTATCATATAATTCAGCGGTTTCAATAACATTGGAATAAAAATCATAAGAATATGCAGCTTTCAATATAGATATTGAAAATTGTTTACTTGGAATATTTTTTCCGGCTATAAAAATACATGGATAGGTTGTCGCTCCTTCAAAAATCTGAATATCTCCAAAGTCTATTAACTGATTAAGGTTTTGTGTGAGAAAATATTCTCTCAAAGGTTTTCCGTATCCAGCCTGAAGCCATTTATTTGGCATAATATAGGAGATGCGTCCGTTTTCTTTTATGAGATTAAATCCTTTTTCTACAAAAACACAATAAATATCGCCTCGCTTATCAAAAGTCTTATAATTTAATTTTGATAGGGCAATTGAGGTTTCTTGGATTTGTTCAAGTTTTACATAAGGCGGATTTCCAATCACCACATCAAAACCACCCTTTTTAAATACTTCAGGGAATTCGTTTTGCCAGTTAAATGCTTTTTCTCCGGCAACTTCGGAGTCGTCAATCAGCGAGTTTCCGCATTTAATGTTGTTGCTTAATGTGGTTAGTTTCCTTCCTTTTTGTGCGGTGCGCAACCAAAGCGAGAGTTTTGCAATTTCAACCGATTCTTCGTTAATGTCAACACCGAATATGTTTTTCTCTAAAA
>CAYZBC010000282.1:0-6956 GCA_964476535.1 uncultured Maribellus sp. | reverse complement strand
TGCACATTTTTTTAGGTCTTCAAAACCACCTTCACGATTCTTGCCGAATTTGTGGTCGTAACCAACAACCAGACAATCGGTCTTTATCTTGTCAACCAAAATAAGTTTAACAAATTCGATGTAAGTTAATTCAGAAAATGCCTTATTAAAAGGATAAATAACAAGGTGGTCTATGCCAAATTTTGCAAATAGTTTTACTTTTTCGTCTAGAGTGGTAAGTAATCGTAAATTGCTCTCATTGGGTGACGTTACCAACCGTGGATGAGGGAAAAAAGTGAATATAACAGATTCTCCATTGCGCTTTTTTGCAATTTCGTTGAGGCGCAAAATTACCTTCTGATGACCGAGATGAATCCCGTCAAAAGTTCCGATAGTAACCACCGGACTTATTGCACTAAACTCTTTTAAATTAGAATGTATTTTCACTTTACTGGTTGAATTGGGACGAACATAAAATATTTTTTTGGATTAAAGGACGAAAAAAGTAAAAATCATTGACAAGATAGAATTCCTTAAAATAAGTTATTTTAATAGATCCTGTTTATGATGTACCGGATTTTGTTAATTTTACGCCCTCTAATTGAATAGATATGACAATAAATCGATTTCTTTTTATTCTGTTTTCGACGGCAATTTTTTTTAGTAGTTGTCAAAAAAACAACCAGTTTACCATAAGTGGTAAAATTACACATGCCGAGAGCGATACAATTTATTTGCAAGAATTGCTTGTTTCATCGTTAAATCCTGTTGGTGCAATGAAGATTGACAAAAACGGTGAGTTTAAATTTAAAGGTGAGACTGGAATTCCAGCCTTTTATCTGTTGAAATTTTCAGAAACAAAGTTTATCACTCTTTTGATAGATTCGCTGGAAAACATTGTGGTTGAAGCTGATTATGCAAACTTTGGAAGAGAGTACTATGTGGAAGGATCACTGGGCTCTGTCCAGATAAAAGGGTTAACTGAAACTTTGTCCTCAACACAACACAAAATTGATTCGCTGCATGCTTTAAATAACCTTTATATAGGAAACAGTGATTATGAAACATTGAAATCTGAATGGAATGAATCTTATGTAGATTTAGTTCAGAAGCAATACGATTATTCCAAAAATTTTGTAATGAGTAACCCGTTTTCCATGGCGAGTGTATTTGCTTTGTATCAGAAGTATAAAGACCAAAGTTATGTGATTAACGACTTGCAGACAATGCGAACCGCCGCATCTGCTTTAAATTCTATTTATCCCAACTCTGAACATGTTAAGGCACTCTACCAGAATACTCTGGAAGTATTGAAAAACGAACGAGCTATAAAAGTACAGCAGTTTATTCAGGAGCAAGGTGAAAATAGCCCCGAAATAGTTTTGCCCAATCAGGATGGTGAAGAAATTGCGCTGTCTTCGCTGAGGGGTAAAGTTGTGCTTCTGCAATTTTGGGCTGCCGAAGATAGAGTCTCTCGAATTGTAAATCCGGTTTTGGTTGAAGTATATAAAAAATACAAGAGGAAAGGATTCGAAATTTATCAGGTTAGTGTTGATACAAACCGAATTGAATGGGTAGATGCTATTGATAAAGATAAACTTAGTTGGATAAATGTGGGTGATATGAAGGGTAGTGAGAATGCGACTCTTGTATATAACGTAAAGGAATTACCATTTAATTATCTGCTTGATAAAGAAGGTGCTATTATTTCTAAAAACTTAAAAGGTCCTGCATTAGATAAAGCATTGTCAAATATCCTGAAATAGGGGTGCCATTTTTGTTTTAAAATCATACAAATAATCTTTTTGTGTTGTCAAAAAAAGGAAAAATATATTTTGTTTCTGATGTTCATCTTGGAGCACCGGCATTAAATAACAACCGCGAACGTGAAATTCTTTTTGCAAAGTGGTTAGACGAAATTAAGGATGATGTCGCTGAATTATACCTAATGGGCGACATTTTCGATTTCTGGTACGAATACAAAAAAGTTATTCCGCGTGGATTTTCAAGAATTTTGGGGCGAATCGCCGATTTAACAGATAAAGGAATTCCTGTTCATTTTTTTACAGGCAATCACGATCTATGGGCTTTCGATTATTTGCCCGAAGAGCTGGGAGTTATTCTTCATACAAAAGAGCTTATTAAAGAAATTCGTGGAAAAAAGTTTTTCCTTGCGCATGGAGATGGTTTAGATGCGGAGGACAAGGGATATATTTTCTTGAAAAAGATATTTACGAATAAAACGTTACAATGGATGTTTTCACGGTTGCATCCGAATTTTGCATTTACCTTTGGGCACAACTGGTCGAAATCGAGACGGTTGGCAAAAATTAATATTGAAAAAGAGTTTGAGGTTAATAAGGAAGGGATGTATAAATTTGCAGAGAATTTTTTGAAAAATGAAGAGGTTGATTATTTTATTTGTGGACATCGTCATCGAATGAGTAACGTGGCAATCGGACAAAATACAAGGTTTGTACTACTGGGCGACTGGATTAAGAATTTTTCGTATGGCGTTTTCGATGGAGAGAATTTTGAATTAAAAAGATATAAGGATATAGCAAAAAGCTAAGAAGTTGGATTTTATGAGCAAAAAAAGGTACAGTCGAATCATAGGAACAGGGAGTTACCTCCCCCCACAAATAATAAAAAACAGTCATTTTCTGAATCACGAATTTTATGAACCTTCAAAAAAGAAAATCGAAGGGAAAACAAATGAAGAAATAATTCAGAAATTCAAGGAAATTACAAACATTGAAGAGAGACGCTATGTTGCCGACGACCAATTAACATCGGATATCGCAGTTTTGGCAATAACTGATGCTTGTGAGTCGGCGGGTATTTCGAAAGAAAGTCTCGACTTTATTATTGTCTGTCATAATTTTGGCGATATCAACCACGGAAATATTAGATCCGATATTTTGCCCTCGTTGGCAAATAAGGTGAAAATGAAACTGAAGATTAAAAATCCCGGATGTATTTGTCACGATGTTATTTCTGGTTGCCCGGGTTGGACACAGGGAATGATTATTGCCGATGCGTACATTAAAAGTGGGTTTATGAAACGTGGTGTTGTTATTGGTGCCGATGTACTTTCTCGCATTTCTGATCCGCACGATCGCGACTCGATGATTTATGCCGATGGGGCAGGTGCAACAATTGTTGAAGGAATTGAAAGCGAGGACCCAACGGGAATTGTTGCGTATTCAAGTCGTTCAGATTCTGTTAAGTATGCCGATCTTTTAATTCTAGGGGAATCAAATAATCCCGATTTTGAAGGAGACGAACTGTTTCTTAAAATGGCTGGTCGTAAACTTTATATTTATGCTATTACAACGGTGCCAGGTGTTGTAAAAGAGAGTATCGAAAAAGCTGGATTGGAATTGGCCGATATTAAAAAAGTATTTATTCATCAGGCAAACGAAAAAATGGACGAAGCTATTTTAAGTGGCATTTTTAAACTTTACAATGAGAAAAACATTCCGGAAGGTATTATGCCAATGAGTATTAGTAAGTTGGGAAACTCGTCGGCTGCAACAGTACCAACTCTTCTCGATTTGGTTTTAAAAGGTAAAATGGAGGGACAAGAGGCAAACGAAGGTGATTATGTAATTTTATGCTCGGTAGGCGCCGGAATGAACATTAACTCCATCGTTTATAAATGGTGAAATAATTCGATAACATAATTTATAAAACCGGGATGATTTAGTTAAATTGTACCGGTTTTTATTTTTTAAAAAATTGCCAAATGGAAATAGTTTATTTAGTTGTTGGAATTATTGTTGGTGCAGTTGGAACATTCCTTTATTTCGGTTCGAAAAATCAGAAGAATATTTTAAGTGCTGAAAAGGCTTTTTATGAAAAAGAAAAGTCGTTCGAATTGTTACGAGTGAAAGCCGAAAAACAGAGTTTGGTTTGGGAAGAGCGTTTTCAATTTTTAAAAATAGAAAGTGAAAAATGGAAATCGGAACAGGAAAAAATACGTGGTGAAAATACGAGTTTGAATATTCGGCTTGAAAATGCTAAGGTGCAATTCGTAAACCAAGAGGACAAATTAAAAGAACAGAAAAAAGAATTGCAGGAAATACAAAAGAAATTTACCACCGAATTCGAAAACATCGCTAACAAGATATTAGAGAAAAACAGTGAAAAGTTTACGGCGGCAAATCAAAAGAATATTGGTGAAGTATTAAATCCGCTAAAAGAAAAGATTAAGGATTTTGAAGAGAAGGTTGAAAATACCTATAAACAAGGATTAAAAGACCAGACTGATTTACGAGCAGAGTTGAAGAAATTACACGATCTGAATTCTAAAATTAGTGAAGAAGCCAGCAATCTTACCCGGGCTTTAAAAGGTGATGTTAAAAAACAAGGCAACTGGGGCGAAGTTGTTTTGGAAAGAATTTTAGAACGTTCGGGATTAAACGAAGGTGAACAAGGTTACCAGAAACAATTTAGTGATACATCGGAAGAGGGCAAACGAATTCAACCTGACATTGTTATTAATTTACCTGATAATAAACATATTATTATCGATTCTAAAGTATCGTTGATAGCTTTTGAGCGGGCGGTGAATGCATCTTCAGAAGAAGAACGGGTTGCGAATACAAAAGGTCATCTTTTAAGTTTAAAACAGCATATTAAAGGGTTGAGCGAAAAACATTATCAAACCGCAAGGAAATTAAATTCGCCCGACTTTGTTCTGCTTTTTATTCCCATAGAAGCATCGTTCAGCGTTGCTATTCAGGAAGACCAGGAATTGTTTTCGTTTGCCTGGGATCAAAAAGTTGTACTGGTAAGTCCATCTACTTTGCTGGCAACCTTGCGAACTATTTCGTCTATCTGGCAACAAGAGAATCAAACAAAAAATGCCATAGAAATTGCCAAACAAGGTGGAGCATTGTACGATAAGTTTGTTGGATTTATTGCCGATATGGAAAACATCGGTAAAAACCTGGATACCACTCGGAAAACGTATGATTTGGCTATTAATAAATTACATGTAGGAAGCGGCAACCTTATTCGAAGGGCTGAAAATATAAAAAAATTAGGTGCCAAAACTACCAAAGAACTTTCGAAGCAGATGCTGGATGAGAAAGAACCAATTACTTGAAAGATTCTAGTTTTATGTTGGTTCTGGGAACGGATCAAAATTCGTATTATTAAATCAACTGTTGTTTGGAAAGTTGCTAACGAAATTATTATTTTCGGTAATTAAAGGAATGATGGCCATAATTTTAGATTGGTCTAACTAGGTTTTATGCTATTGTTTTTGTCGGCTGTTTAGAATTATATGTTATATTTATGACCAATTAGTTAAAAAAAATTGGCACCCTGGATTCTTTTTAAAAAATCAATTAATCATAACAATTATGAGAAATTCAATTCTTTTAGCATTGTTCTTAATGGTCGTATCAACAATTTCGGTCAGTGCCCAAAACACAATGTACTTTATGGATCGTTTACCGCAAAACATATCGTATAATCCGGCATTTGTGCCCGAAGTGAAATTTTACCTAGGATTACCGGGCATTGGCGGGGTTGCAGCACATGCATACAATTCCGGTTTTAATTATAGCGAACTTGAAGGATTTATGGATAATCTGGGCAATGAAGGATATAATGCAGATGAGTTTGTTAATTCGATAGGGGATTACAACAGTTTTTTTGCAGAAGCCAAGGCGAATATTTTATCAATGGGGTTTAAGTTAAAAGAAAAGGGGTATTTTTCAATTGGCATTTCAGCAAATGATGTAACGGCAAATAAAGCATCTTCAAAAATTGCTTATCTTTTAGCAAATGTTGATGATATAGAAGATGAGGATTTTCCTATAATAATTGATAAAATTGATTTTTTGACAAACAATTACTTGAGTTTGGGAATTACCTATTCACGTATTATAAACGAACACCTTACATTGGGTATTAACCCGCATATAAATTTCAACGAAATCGGGATTAAAACTTCCAATATTGGCTATAATATTGAACTTGAAAAGACTGAATTTGACAAAGATTATAATCAAACTCTTTTGGGTGAAGTAGCATTGGGAATGCCCGTTGAGATAAATCCTGATGCCATTGATGGGGATGAACTTGATCTGGATCAGGATTTGTTTCCTGAGAATTGGGTGGAAGATCTTACTGTCGGCGACTTGTTAAGGAATGCAAGTTTTTCGCTCGATGTTGGTGCTACTTATGCAATTGATAAGTGGGCATTATCCGCCAGTATCCTGAATATTGGCTCTTCGAGCTGGAAAACAAACGGTTACAATATATTTGGCAATGATGAAATAATTCGTGTAAAAAAGAACGATAAAACTCAAATAGGTATTCCAGTTAAAATTTATTTGGGAGCTAACCGACAGTTTTCCCCTAAATGGAATTATGGACTTGTATTTAACAATACATTTTATAATACAGGCTCTAATTCTTCTGCAACTTTATCGTTAAATGGTTATATTGGAAGTCTGCTTTCAACTTCAATAAGTTATACTGCCGGATATAGGTTCAACAATGTTGGATTAGGCTTCAGAATGCGGTTTTTTCCCGGAATGGATTTGTATTTTGTAACCGATAATATTATTCAAATGCTGAATTATAAAAAAGCATATCGGGCATCTGCTGCATTTGGGATTAACCTTTCTTTTGGGGTAAAAAATAAATCGATTGAAAACACTAGTTCCGATGAAAGTTCAATATAGAACGTAATGAATCGTAAAAACTAAATTGTTGAGGACTCAAAATTAAAATTGGGAAAGTGTGAGTCCCTTTTAATGATTTCTAAAATGCGAATTCAAATTCATGCGGAAAATGTGTTAAAATATAGGTTGCGATTGCTAAAATAGTGGATTATTAGAGATTCAGGTTGTTTCCGAATCTGAAAATGTTAAGATTGAAATTACCGATATTGGAATTAGCCTTGAAAATTCAAAAAAGAATAAGGGTGGTTTCCCTTGGACTGGTTCAAAAACAAG
>CAYZBC010000281.1:0-6957 GCA_964476535.1 uncultured Maribellus sp. | reverse complement strand
AATGAGGTGGTGTACAAAGCAAAACCACATCTACACCCGAATCAATTACTTTTTGATAACTATCGAAGCCAACAAAACAATTTTCATCAGCAATTTCAACATTCTTTTCCTCCTTCAACTTCGCCCGAAAATTATCAATTCTATCCAGAAAAACATCGCCAACTGCAGTGATTTGCAAATTTGGGCCGGCATCCAAAAAATTAACGGCAGCACCAGTTCCTCTACCACCACAACCAATTAGTCCAGCTTTTAGCACTTTCCCGTCAGGTGCCTGATCGAGAAGCTCAGGTAGTTGTATTTCTTCTTTTTTTGATTTTTCGTTGGAACAAGCAGTTAAAATTGCCGCTGCTCCAAGTGTACCAACAGTGGCTTTGGTAATAAAATTTCGTCGGTTTAATTCAGAATTGCTCATTTTAATATGATTAAGATTTATTTTGATTTCTAATAAAAAAATATTAATCGTGCAAATTACAAAAAAATACAACTTTTGTATTCAAGAAACTGACGGTTTTTTTTTTAAAAAACTCGTTTAGTCTAATTATCAAACTTGAAAAATTTAATATTCTATTCAAAAGATTTGCCCATATACATAAAACGTAAAATTAGTATTTAACGTTTTTTAAAGATCAGACTTACCAAACACAGAAAACGGTTTAAAGCGATGGATGTTAATTTTTATCGATCGGCATTGGTTTCGTAGGAGGAGTAAATAACCATAATAAAAAATGAGTTGTTTTTATAACAACTCATTTTTTATTATGCAATTTATTTGGAACAATATACTTTCCCGCAACCAATCTTTAAAATAACCTCAAAAACACATTCGGTATTTTGGTCTCAAAATCAAGTTTTTCACCCGAAACAGGATGAATAAACGAAAGCTGCAGTGCATGAAGTCCTAGCCTTTTTAACGGGTTTCCACTTGCGCCATACTTTTTATCGCCAACAATACTGTGTGCCATATCCTGCATATGAACCCGGATTTGGTTTTTACGTCCAGTCTCAAGATTTATTTTCAACAAAGAATAACCTTTGTTCTTCTTTAGTGTCTTGTAGTTTGTAACTGCTTTTTTCCCTCTTTTGGGATCTTGCGAAGAATGCACCTTAAACGTTTTGCCTTCAACCAAATACGAGGTAATTACACCTTCCGGTTTCTCAACCATCCCTTCAACAACAGCAATGTAGCTTCTTTCAATAATTGTATCGTTCCACGAATCCTGAAGATGTCGTTTTACCTCTTCGCGTTTTGCGAACAACATTAAACCGGAAGTTTCACGGTCAAGTCGATGCACAACAAATATTTTATTGTCAATTTTTTGTTTTTTTACATGGTCGCTCAACAAACTGTAGGCAGTTGCACGCTTTTCTTTATCTGTGGCAATAGAAAGCAGACCCGACTGTTTTTCAATAACGATAAGATCGTCATCCTCAAATACAATTGTGAGTCCATGCGACTTTCTCTCCGGCTGAACTCTTCCCTTACTAATTTCAATTATTTGTCTCGGTACAAGTGGGTGGTTAAATTGCGAAATTGCATGCCCATCAACCAAAACCTGTTTATTGCCCAATAAGAATTTAATTTTACTCCGACTTCTGCCTGGCATTTTCGCCATTAGAAACTCCATGAGTCCTGTATTTTCGGTAACTTGAAAAACAACTCCTCTTTTATTGTCTGGTACTTTTTTATATGGTTTTTTATTTTCTCTATTCATTAAAATTTCCTCAATAATGATTAGGAGCAAAAGTACAACTTTTAGCCTATTTGCGTACCTAATTTTGCAACATACTGAAATACATTCCGAATATGCTGTTAATGACATAATTTTTATTTCAATTCTAACTTAGCAATTTTCCGAGCACCGCCTATTGCTAAATCCATACTTCTCAACGAAATTAGATTGAATAATTATGAACACATGATTAAGAATGGATTCTATCTTTTTTTTGTATTATTAGAATCAATACCGAAAATTACTCTCTGCCATATTATTTTTATATATTTGAGAAATTTCATTCAAAATGGAAGATAAACGTCTGTGGGAAAATATGAAATCTGGAGATAAGCAAGCTCTCAACAAGCTTCATGCAAAATATTTCCACCAAATGTGCTTGTATGCCCACAAGTCAACAAATAATTCAGGAATTGTTGAAGAGTTGGTTTCCGACTGTTTTATCAAACTATGGGAAAACCGCAAAAAGATAAACATTAAAATTTCAGTAAAAAACTACATTTTTTTAATTCTTAGAAACAATATAATTGATCTTTTTAGGAAAAAACAGTTTCATACTGAAACGTTGGATGAATTGCCTGAGATTTGCGACGAAAGTTATTTTGATGAACAAAAACATTATGCACTTTTATATCAAGCATTGGAAAAATTGCCGGAACAGCGGCGTAAAATACTTGAGTTAGCAGTTTTCGAATCGCTAAGTTACAAGCAGATTGCCGATGAGTTAAACATCTCGCGAAATACTGTAAAAACCCAAATTGCGCGAGCTTATCGATTTTTAAAAGAATCTTTGGATCCTAAAGATTTCTGCCTCTTCTATTTCTTCTCACAAAAAAAGAATAAAGAAATATTGCATTGCTGTCACCCCAATTGCTAAAAAATTACGTCATGTTTATAGAACTTAAAATAATTCATATAGTTTAGTTTAGTTAGTATAAAGAACGGTTTTGATTAGAGGCCGTTCTTATGTTAAAAACATCCTTTTTGAATAAATTGAATAATGAAGATAAAAATCGAAGATAATTTCTGGGAACTGTCAGTTGGCAAAATCCATAACGAATTAACCCCCGATGAAAAAAACTATTTTGACCAGCTTCTGCAAGATGATGACAATAAAAAATTGTATCAGGATATTTTAAAAACCAACGATAAAATTCAAAATATCAAATTTCTTCAGCAGGTTTCCATCGAAAATTCCCAGCATAATATTTCCCGATTCTTTAACAAAAAGAAAATCAGGTTTTTTGTAAATCTATCGAAATATGCTGCGATTATTATACTGGCTTTTGCAATTGGCTCTTTATTAAATGTTGGAGATCATATCAAAAAAGAAAACCTTCAATTTACAGAAATTATTGTACCACTCGGGCAAATGTCGGAAATGACATTGTATGACGGCACTCAAGTTTGGCTCAATTCGGGCACAACTTTACATTACGAAAGCAACTTTGGCAAAGATTCACGGAATATATCGTTGCAGGGAGAAGCTTTTTTTAAAGTGAAGCCGGGGGAAATACCTTTTAAAATTAAATTAAAAAACAGCGAAGTTGAGGTATTGGGAACTTCGTTTAATGTAATTTCTTACAACGACGATTGCTTTAGCTGTATAACCCTCGTTGAAGGGAAAGTTAAAATATTCAGTCCATTGGGGACTGAAATTGCGCAGTTAAAACCTTCGGAACAAATTAAAATTAACGACAATCTTCAACATATTAGAATAAAAAATGTTGATACCAACTTTTATAGCAGTTGGACAGAGGGAAAAATTGTTTTTGAGGAACAACGACTTGCCGATATTATAGAGAAATTAAAACGCTGGTACAATGTGGACATTTTATTTTCGGATAAGGAAATTGGTGATTACAGATTCTCTGGAACCATACTTAAAAACAAACCATTCAACCAAATAACAACGGCATTTGAACTTTTATTACCCGTTAAAATTAAATATACCCAAAACTTAGATAAAAAAGATTCTATATTAATTTTTAAAAAATAATTGCCTATGTAAATCTAACAATCTTGTAGAAAAAAACGGTGAACATGTATATGCTCGCCGTAAGTGATTTAAACAAAATGTAGTATTCATTAAAATCATTCAAATTTATGAAAAAACAACTAATCCCGATCAAAGAAACAAGATCGTGGAAAAAAATCGTACTAAAGACGAAATTAACACTAGCGTTATTTCTTTTTGGACTGGTAAGTGTAAGCGCAGCAACGTACTCGCAAAACACTAAATTGAGCATCTCTTTAAAAAACAACAACATTGTTGAATTAATAAAAGAGATTGAGCAAAAAAGCGAATTTTATTTTTTCTATAAAAAAGAGGAATTAAAAGACGTTAAGAATATTTCGGTTGATTTTGAAAATGCAACCGTTATGGAAATTCTGGATAAGGTGATTGAAGATTCAGATTTGGCATATAAAGTTGTTGACCGCTATGTTGTACTTCGGAAAAAAGGACAAAGCATGAGCATTGACGAAGCTGTGCAACAACAAAAAACCATTACTGGAACAGTTACTGACGAGACCGGCCTGTCACTTCCTGGTGTAACCGTAATTATTAAAGGCACTACTAATGGTGCAGTTACCAACATGGAAGGAACATACACCATTTCAAATATTCCGGATAATGCTACACTTGTATTTTCTTTTGTTGGAATGTTATCTCAAGAAATTGCAGTTAGCAGTCAAACTACCATAGATGTTTCTATGAAAACTGATGCCATTGGAATTGAAGAAGTAATTGCCATTGGTTTTGGAACAATGAAAAAAGCTGACCTAACTGGAGCTATTAGCACCGTTCAGGGCGACGAGCTTGCAAAAAGGGTTGATGCTACCAACACAACCACAGCTTTGCAAGGTATATCCCCCGGTTTAACGGTTCAAAACTTTGCTGGAGAACCTGGTCGCGAAGATGTAAGAATTAGGATAAGGGGAAATGGAACACTTAATAATTCCAATCCCTTAGTATTGGTAGATGGAGTGGAACGTGCTCTTTCAACAGTTGAACCTGGCGATATAGAATCATTAACTGTTTTAAAAGATGCTGCTTCTGCTTCAATTTATGGTTCAAGAGCTGCGAATGGTGTTATTCTTATTACCACAAAACGTGGTGCAGCAGGTGGAACAGTTGTTAGCTATGATTACAATGTTGGATTCCAAAATGTTTTAGGTTATCCCGAGATCGCTGATACAGAAACATGGATGAATCTTGAGAATGAAGCATTTGTTAACGCAGGGTCACCACCCAAACGTACTCAAGAGGAAATGGACCATATTCTTTCTGGTGATATGCCATTTGAATATCCTTGGACAAATTATGAAGACTATTTGTTCCATGACAATTCACCACAGCAACGTCATAGTATATCCCTTTCATCTGGTGGAGAAAATGGTAGAATATTTGCTTCTGTTAATTATCTTGATAAAGATGGTATTATCAATAATTTTAACGAAAAACGTTTATCAGCTAGAGTAAATTCAGATTTATATGTTACTGATAAAATAACAGCTAGCTTCAATATGAATTACATGAACCATAAATCAACTGGTCCTGGTCATACTGCACAACGATTGGTTCAGGGAATGATGCACATTCCCAGAGACATTGTTGGTAGGTATCCTGATGGTACATGGGATTTAGTTAGCGGATCATGGAACTCTGTTGCTATGATGGATAATGGTGAAAGGATATTAGATAGGGATGAATTTTCAACCCAAATAGGGCTTGAATATAAAATTTTACCTACACTTACATTTAAAGGTAATGTCACCCTCAAAACGTACGCACAAAGTGAAAGTACTTTCATGAATTCGCTTTCGGGTATGAGGAATTATGTGACTGGTGACCTGGTAACAGTTGGTGGTTGGTTCGCTACTAATAGTCTTACAGAAACACAAGCAAACACTAAAGAGTGGAGCCAGAGAGCATACATGAATTATAACGAAAAATTTGGCAAACATTCTATTGAGGGTATGCTGGGATATGAAGGAATCAATAATAAATACGCCGGACTTGAAGGATACAGGCAAAATTTTTACAATAACGATCTACGTGATCTAGATTCAGGTGCATCGGCTGCACAAAGTTCTGGTGGAGGCCGTGAAGAATGGGCGCTCCAATCGATCTTCGGAAGAGTTAATTACGCGTATGATGACAAATATTTATTTCAGGCAAACGTTCGTTACGATGGTTCTTCCAGATTTGCAGATGGTAATAGATGGGGAATCTTTCCTTCATTCTCAGGAGGATGGCGTATTTCACAGGAAGGCTTTCTGGCAGACAACGAAGCTATTACTAACTTGAGGCAGGGGATCATGGGGTCAATTAGGGAACCAGAATATTGGCCTTTACAGATATCTGAATACTTATAATCTTGCACAAGGATATGCGTTCAATGGTGCTCCGGTTTCGGGCGCTGCAGTTACAACTGCTGGAAACCCGGATATTACATGGGAAACAACAACCATGACCAATATTGGATTTGACCTTGGTTTATTTAACAGTATAGAAGTAATTGCTGAATATTACTGGAATTTAACTGAAGATATATTACTTAGTTTACCAATTGCGCCAACAACTGGTGTGGGAGCTCCTACTCAAAATGCTGCCTCAGTATCCAATAATGGTTACGAAATCTCTGTAAAATATCACAGTCCCAGAAAAAACAACGGTGGATTCCAATATTCAGTGGGTGTTAACTTCTCTGATGTAACAAACAAAATTGAGGATTTGAAAGGAACTGGTCCTTACTTTCCTGACAAATTTACAGTTTGGGAAGAGGGTTATTCCATGACTTCATTACGTGGATTGAAATCTCCCGGGTTATATAAGTCAGAGGCTGATTTCGCTAAATATCCAGCGACACTCGTTCCCCAGGTTGCAATCGGTGATATTATTTATGAAGATTTAAATGGTGATGGTGTTATTAGTCAGTCGTTGTTTCCAGCTGGAGACCAATATATAATGGCAGATGAAGATCCGCATTATGAATATGGTATAAGTGCTGAAGCAAGTTATAAAGCATTTGACTTTTCAGTATTCTTTCAAGGTGTATTGCAAAAGTGGCATACACTTGATGGTGCGCTAATGGAAGGTCCTAACTGGGGTAACATGATTCCTAAAGTTATGGCCGAAGAAACATGGCATCCGGATAGAAATCCTACTGGAACCTGGCCAATTGTAACTTATGGAAACAGTTGGAACCTTCAAGAATGTGAT
>CAYZBC010000280.1:0-7007 GCA_964476535.1 uncultured Maribellus sp. | reverse complement strand
AATATTATAACAGTCATTTACAATTATTTTTGATAATTCATTTTCTGTCATTATATTCTTACTAAAAAATTCTTTGCGTCCTTGCGTCTTTGCGAGAGCATTAAAACTTTCGTCCCTGCTGCTGCATTCCGCTCATCATGCGCTGAACATTTTTACCTTGCGAGACCATTTTCATCATCTTACGGGTTTCGCTAAACTGTTTCAACAAACGATTTACTTCCTGAATATTTGTTCCGGAACCGGATGCAATACGTTTTCGACGACTACCATTAATTAAAGAAGGATCTTCACGTTCCGCACGGGTCATTGAAAAAATTATGGCTTCGATGTGCTTAAATGCATCATCATCGATATCCATATTTTTCATTGCTTTACCCATTCCCGGAATCATTCCAACCACATCTTTCAGATTACCCATTTTTTTAATTTGGTTAATCTGT
The DNA here is from genome assembly GCA_964476535.1 of uncultured Maribellus sp. Classification (GTDB taxonomy): domain Bacteria; phylum Bacteroidota; class Bacteroidia; order Bacteroidales; family Prolixibacteraceae; genus Draconibacterium. The sequence continues at coordinate 6,567 of CAYZBC010000280.1, read as the reverse complement.
TTCAGAAAATCGTCGAAATTAAAAGTATTTTTTGCAAGTTTTTTCTGTAGTTTTCGAGCTTCTTCCTCATCGAACTGTTCCTGTGCTTTTTCAACCAGCGAAACAATATCACCCATTCCCAGAATACGGTCGGCCATTCTATCGGGGTGAAAAACATCCAACGCATCCACTTTCTCGCCTGTACCAACAAATTTAATTGGCTTCTCAACCACTGCACGAATAGAAAGCGCAGCACCACCACGAGTATCTCCGTCTAACTTAGTTAGAACAACTCCGTCGAAATTCAAACGTTCGTTAAATTCCTTCGCTGTATTCACTGCATCCTGACCCGTCATCGCATCCACAACAAACAAAATTTCATCGGGTTCGATTGCCTTTTTAACCGCCGAAATCTCGTTCATCATTTGCTCGTCAACCGCCAAACGACCGGCAGTATCAACAATCACAACATCGTAACCTTTATTTTTAGCTTCCTGAATAGCTGCTTTTGCAATTTTTACCGGTTCCTTGTTTCCTTCATCCGAATAAACAGGGACTCCAATTTGCTCACCCAAAATTTTCAGCTGTTCAATAGCCGCCGGACGATAAACATCGCAAGCAACCAAAAGCGGATTACGGCCTTTTTTATTTTTAAGCAAGTTTGCCAACTTACCGGAAAATGTGGTTTTACCCGAACCCTGCAAACCAGACATTAAAATTACCGCAGGTTTACTTTCCAGTTTTATATCGGTAAAAGTACCTCCCATTAGCATGGCAAGCTCATCTTTTACGATTTTAACCATCAACTGACTAGGCTTAACTGATGTTAAAACATTTTGTCCCAGAGCCTTATCTTTTACATCTTCGGTAAATTTTTTGGCAATTTTAAAGTTAACATCGGCATCGAGCAACGCACGACGAATATCTTTTAACGTTTCTGCGACATTTATCTCAGTAATTTTTCCTTGTCCTTTTAATAATTTAAAGGATTTATCCAGTCTTTCGCTTAAATTCTCAAACATGCGTATTAATTCTTTTGAAAATGAGCCACAAAAATAGAAGGAAAAAGCAGAAAGTCAAAAGGTTATTGTGGTAATTGTTGTATTGATTGTTTTCGAGTATTAGAATTAATATTTAAGGTCGATTTTCAGGGATTTCATCTAAAGGAAAAAGATGACATCCTTTTTTCTACCTTTGTATTCCAACAAAAAGAGTTCATGAATAAAACAATATTATCCATAATTGCACAAAACCTAAACATTGAAGAATCACAGGTTTCGAGCACTATTAACTTATTTAACGAGGGAGCAACTGTACCATTTATTTCGCGCTATAGAAAAGAACGCACGGGCAGTTTAGATGAAGTTCAGGTTCTTCAAATAAAAGAATTAAATGAAAAATTCAGCGAACTTGAAAAAAGAAAAGAGACCGTTTTAAAAACCATTGATGAACAAAATCTGCTTACTCCTGAATTAAAACAGCGGATTGAAAACTGTTATAATGGGGTTGAATTGGAAGATATTTATTTGCCCTATAAACCAAAACGCCGAACAAAAGCGACAATCGCCAGAGAAAAAGGGTTGGAGCCACTTGCAAAAATTATTATGAAACAAGTGGAACAGGACCCGGAATTTCGAGCCAATTCTTTTTTAAATGAAGATGTAAAAAGTGCAGATGAAGCACTTGCCGGGGCACGCGATATTATTGCTGAATGGATAAATGAAAATGAAAAAGCCAGAAACATTGTCCGTCGCAGTTTTGAAACTGGGGCAATGATTTCTTCAAAGATAATTAAAGGTAAAGAGGAGGCAGCAACAAAATACCTTGACTATTTCGACTGGAACGAATTACTAAAAAAATGCCCATCTCACCGATTATTAGCCATGCGGCGCGGCGAAAATGAAGGATTTCTGAGGGTTTCCATAACTCCCGACAATGGACGAACATTAGAAAACCTCGAGCGCTTTTTTATACGCGGAAACAATAAAAGTTCAGAACAGGTTCTACTCACCATAAAAGACAGTAACAAGCGGTTAATTCAGCCTTCAATTGAAACTGAGTTCGCTAATCTCTCGAAAGAAAAAGCCGATGTCGAAGCAATTAAAGTATTTGCTGAAAATTTAAAACAACTTTTACTCGCTCCTCCTCTCGGTCAAAAAAGAACGCTTGCAATCGACCCTGGTTACCGATCTGGTTGTAAAATTGTATGTTTAGACGAACAGGGAAACCTACTGCACAACGAAAATATTTACCCGCATAAACCACAGGAAGAGCGGAAAATGGCCGCCAAGAAAATATCGTCGATGGTAGAAATGTACCGTATTGACGCTATTGCAATCGGCAACGGAACCGCCAGTCGTGAAACAGAATATTTTATTAAAAAGCTGCATTTCAACCGAGAAATTCTCGTTTATGTAGTAAGCGAAGATGGTGCTTCGGTTTATTCCGCATCTTCGGTTGCACGCCAGGAATTTCCGCAATACGATGTTACCGTTCGTGGAGCAGTTTCCATTGGAAGACGACTAATGGATCCGCTTGCCGAATTGGTAAAAATCGACCCGAAAAGTATTGGTGTTGGACAATATCAGCACGACATCGATCAGAAAAAATTAAAAAGCGGGCTCGATGCTGTTGTTGAATTGAGTGTAAACTCAGTTGGTGTAAATTTGAATACGGCCAGCAAACACTTGTTAACTTATATCTCTGGACTTGGGCCTCAATTAGCAGAAAACATCACAAATTTCAGAAAGGAAAACGGAGCTTTCCAATCGCGCGAAACATTAAAAAATGTACCACGAATGGGACAAAAAGCATTTGAACAGGCGGCAGGTTTCCTTCGAATTCCCGAAGCAAAAAATCCACTAGACAATTCCGGGGTTCACCCCGAATCGTACAAAATTGTAAAACAAATTGCCAAAGATCTGAAATGTGAACTCCCCGATTTGATTAGAAATGAAGAGTTAGTTTCAAAAATAGATTTTCAAAAATATGTAAACACAGAAATTGGTTTACCAACCTTGAACGACATAAAAGCTGAACTTTTAAAACCAGGACTCGACCCACGAAAATCCATTAAAATTTTTGAATTTGCACCGGGTATTTATAAAATTGAAGACTTACAAGTAGGCTTGGAACTACCCGGAATTGTAAACAACATTACCAAATTCGGTGCTTTTGTTGATGTAGGGATTAAAGAATCAGGATTAATTCATGTTTCGGAAATGGCCGACCGTTTTATCTCTGATCCCAACCAGATTGTAAAGTTGCACGAGCATGTAAAAGTTCGGATAAAAGAATTGGATATTCCACGGAAAAGAATTCAACTTTCGTTAAAAGGCGTGGAACAAAAATAAACAAAAACAAGTACCAATGAAAGAACCGTTCCTTCCTTTTTTCAAACAGAAGGAACAGTTCTTTTTTTTCAAAAGAGAAAAACCCAAAATTAAATTTTACAAACGAATAAAAATCTTGCGTTTGTAAAGAAAATAACAAACATACCACAACATTGCAGCAATAACAACAGTCGATATTAATGTGATGGTTACCTCGTTTGCCCAGCCAAAAATCCGATAAAGATACGGATCGACTAACCTACCGAAGAAATTACGAAAACTACCTGCCATCAAATAAATAAAAAGCGGATTCATTCCAAACACAGCAAAAAACATAGGCACTTTTTTGAAATTTAAAATATCAATTAACCAATAAGAAATTGCCATTCCTATTAAGCACCAACCTCCGCTAACTATAACAAACGAACTCGTACAAATATGTTTGATAATCGGAATAAAAGGATTCATCGCATAACCAATAATCACTCCAATTGTACCCGCAATTAATAGTGTCAAAATCTTTTTTTGGTGAGTCCACTCTTTCATTAAAATCATGCCGGTAATTACTCCCCAAATAGTATGTGCCGATGTTGGAATAGCATTAAATGGCACCCAATTCCCGTGTTCGATGCTTCCGGTAAGAATCATATCTGTCCACGATCCAAAATTTTGTCCGGCAACAAATGGCTGATTAAATCCTTCAACCGGCCAATAACGGTATAACAAATCTGTTATGAGAATCAAAGCAAAAGAAACAAGCAACTGCCATTTTATTTGTTTGCGCATTATAAGAAAAGCAATCAAATACGTAACAGAAAGTTGAGCCATTACATTATTGAAATTAGATGTAGTCGCACTTGAACTAATTGCCCAGCCGATAAGCAGCAAATACAAACAACGAGTAAGTACATGATAAAATGTTTTTTTCCAACTGTCGCCTTTTGCCCATCTTCGCGATAACGAAAATGGCATTGCCACACCAACAATAAACATAAAAAAAGGTTGAATCAGATCCCAGAAATGTAGCCCTTCCCATTGAACGTGCGATAACTGCTGTTGAATAAAAGTAATAACGGGGCCGTTATTTGCAGGATCCAGTTTACCAAACAAACCACCCAGTCCACCCACAAGCATAAACATAGTAAACCCACGAAAAAAATCTATTGAAAAAATCCGATTTTGTTCTTGTTCTAATTGAATTGAATCACTCATTTTATTTGATATTTTAGAATAATAAATATATGTTTAGTAACTATTAATTTTCTGTTTTGGCCTTTGGAAATTTATCGATTTCAAGTTTTTTTGATGAAAGCAAACTTGTAACGATCCTCACAACTCATAGTGCAAACAAAAGGACACAGGAGAAATTCCGAAGCGAATTTATCATTTATTGTGGACAATCCCAATTTGACATATTAAGATTTACAACATCGTAAAAAATGAACATATTTGTAAGGATTGTTTTTATTACTTTACTTTATGGACTTCCAATTCAAAAAGATTGATTTAAATGAAGAAAATTTCACGTCGTAATTTTGTAAAAAATACTACTAAACTTACTTCCGGAGTTGTAATCTTAGGAAGTAATACACAACTTTTGAGTTCGTGCACACTGCACGACAATACCAGAGATAGGTTAAAAATATTTATCCCTATGCCGATCCAGTTAGTTATCGATGATGTGGGCTGGTGGTCAGGGGAGGACGGCAGCGAAAAACAGGAACCCTACCGGACTGGCATAAATCGTAATCATGTACCTGCAGATTACCAGGCAATTGCAGAACTGGGTCGTGAACTGGGAATCAAACCACAAGCAGCGATTATTTTATGTGAATGGGATAAAGAAAATATTCTTCGTCAACTGCCTACAAGTACTTGGATGGGTGAAAAGTGGAATAATTCAAAATGGGTTGGTCCATGGCTTGAAGAGGCAGCGGAAATTATCCGAAACAATCAAAATTATTTTGAACTTTCCGTTCATGGTATTGGACATGAATATTGGGAAGGTGAAAACTTTACCCGAGCTGAATGGACTGACTCCAACGGACAAATGCGTCCACAAGATCAGGTTGAACTTCACCTTGATTATTTTGAGAAACTCATGAACCAGCATAATCTTGGATCTTTACCGAAGTCTTTTGTTCCCGCTGCATTCAGGCATTCTTTTGGCCCCTCGCAGGGAAGAGAAGTAAGCTTGGCTGAAATACTTGAAAAAAGAGGTATTAACTACATAAATAGTCCTTTAAATGGTATGTATAATAATGAAAGGGTACAATACGGACTGTTTGGATTTGATTCCGAGGTGATGACAATTGACCGGGGAAGTGATGAATTTCCCTGGGACACGTTTCCGGGAAACCCTTCAAAAGAATGTACTGGCCCTACTTGTGGGATGCACTGGCCAAACATGTTACATCCTAATCCCGAAAGAAATTCAGAAATAGTTCGGAGATGGGTAAATTATCTGAAACCTTACAATGAAAAACAAGATATGCTATTGGCTCCGAATTCTGTCGCTTTTCAACATCAGCTTGCGCATCACACACTAACAAAAGCTGAGCTAAAAAGAAATTCCATCGAACTTGATTTTGCAGAAACTGACAAACTTCCCGGAACAATTGGTAAGGGAGAATTGACACTAAAAATCAAGACAAATAAACCACGTCAATTCAGATCTTACAATATAAAAATTATATCACAATCATTACAAAAAGAAAGTGAATTCCTATATACATTAAAACTTGAGAGGAAAATTGGAAAGGTAAAGGTTAATCTAACATTTGCTTAGAAATAAAACACTCCTCCCCCAGCGGTTTTTCAAGTGTAATAGCCCAGAATAATATAAACCAAGGTTCCCGGAAAACCTGCCGAGAATATAGAAATCAGTACATAAATCAAACGCACCAATTTTTTATCGGAATTGATGTGTTCTGCAAATCCAGATAATACACCACCCAAAATCCGGTCGCGCGAACGATATAATTTATTAGTACTCATTACAATTAGTCTTCGTCCTCTTCTTCCAACAAATCTTCGTTCTCGAACTCTTTTTCAAGAAAATCTTCAGCTTCCTGAACGAGTTGTTCAATCAATTTTTCATCTCCCGGTTCACCATCAATCCAATGAACAACCTGATTATTCCAAAAATCATCGAGGTCGGCTTCCACAATAAAACGGGGAGTTTCAGTGTGAACCACAAAAATTGTATCCGGAGTTTCCAACGAATTGTCGGCTAATAAAAATTTTGGTAACATGG
>CAYZBC010000279.1:0-7046 GCA_964476535.1 uncultured Maribellus sp. | reverse complement strand
TTGCTCGATAACTTATTAAACTGGGCAAAAGCACAAACCGGGCAAATTAATTTTAGTCCAGAAAAAGCAGTTTTAGCCTCTGTTATTCAAGAAATATTTGAACTTTCAAATTTAAGTGCAAAAAATAAAAACATAGTACTCAATCACATTCCATCAGAAGAAATTGAAGTTCTTGCTGACCTGAACATGCTAAAAACAGTGTTGCGAAATCTTATTTCCAACGCTATAAAATTCACTAATTCAAATGGTAAAATAGATGTTTACGCATTACAGAACGACAATTTTATTGAAATTGCAGTCTCCGATAATGGAGTTGGTATGAATGAAGAAACCCGAAATAAATTGTTCAGTATCGAAACAAATGAAACAACCCTTGGCACTGCAAACGAACAAGGTTCGGGTTTAGGCTTACTACTTTGCAAAGAATTTGTAGAAAAACACGGCGGTAAAATTTGGGTTGAAAGCGAATTAGGAAAAGGAAGTGTTTTCAAATTTACATTGCCTTTGAATAAATAAGAATGAAAAACTAACAAAAAATGCTTATACCGAAGTGCCATATTTCAGAGCGGTGCCTGGTGGTGTTTAAGCCGCAGATTCTCGTTTGAACATCACGTTCTACCGAATACTAACACTTACCGGAAATCTCTAACGGAACTTACTTTTAAGAATTGAGTGTTATCAAGGGTTAGGGGCATAATTAATTTACATTCTGTGACTACAAAATGTAAGTATCTGATTATTTGAAGGGTTATAATGGTAACAAAAATATTTAGAAAAAAATAGTTAATATCAGCAAAAATAGTTAACGTTCTGTATGTTAGATACATATGTAAATATATTTCTGTTGCTACAAAAGGCAATAAATTCAATGCTAACCCCTATTAAACCTAGAAAGGTTCAAGTAAGTTCCGCTCTAAAAAAATTTAAATCAATCGGTTCACATTGGGAACGAGTTGAACAAAAAAGCATAACGACTCATGTATACTGGTGTTCCTAGCCTGATTAATTCATAAATTCAAATTTACATAAATAATGACTTCAAAAATTTAGGCAGATCCATTATTTTTTTGAGTTTTTGTTTTTTCATCTGATTTGCTGTTGAGAGCCTAAATTTTCAGGCATAACTCTCCCATTCAGCATTGTGGTCTAATCTTTTTTTGCTATAAATTACATGCAATATGTTAAAGAACGGATAGTTGGGGATATGGTCTAAACTCATATTACCTCAAAAACCCTAAAGCATTTTTCGAAAGCCCATTTGCTATAAAATTCGGCAGGCAGTTCAATCCTTATTTTTGTTTTCATCACTTTCACCCTTGTAGCTACTTTAATAATTTTGAGCTGTATCGTTTTCATAGTAGCCTTACAAAACTCAGTTCCCTTTAATGCTTCATTCTGAAGGGAATGTATTAAAACATAAGCAGCCGAATGGAGAAACAGGCGGAACTGGTTGGCAAGGAAACTGTTGCACGACATCCTGTCTGAGAGCAGGTATGTTTTGTGGTCTTTTATCCTGAGTTCTGCTGCGCCCCTGGCACAATATCCCTGTTCGTAAAGGGCTTTGGAGCGGATATTTTTCAAACTGCTGACAATAAACCGTACGTTTGTGCCCATACTGTTTGCTTCAACTTTTACAACAACCCTTTCAAAATGAGACCACGAGTTTGCTTTGTATTCAAAACTATGGTAACGTTTTACCGGTTTGTTATATTTGTTATATTCTCGCTTGGCACTTTCTATTGTAACTTTGGCATGTTTATTTAAGACGGCGTTACCGGTAAGCCCCGTGATAAATTCCACCCTTTTGAGCCCATGTACCCAGTCCATCAATTCTTTTGAACAAAAATGGCTGTCTCCACGGATAATAATCATTGTTTCTGGCCATTGCTCTCGCAGGTATATTATTATCCTTTTTAGGATAGAAAACACATTAACGCTTTTGCTCCTGCGCCCCGGCTTAAGGATGGTAGTTATTAATTTACCTGAAAAACCTTCGTATATATGCAAAGGCATGTAACAGTAATCGCCATAGTAATTATTGAACAATGTAAGTTCTTGCTGCCCATAAGTAAAACTATTGGTGTCGTCAGGGTCAAGGATAACAATACCTGGTTCACTTTCATAGGATGCCATAAATTGGTCAACAAAAACCTTTGCCATATTGTACAGCTCTTTGGTATTTACTTTGTTTTCAAAACGGCTTATTGTTGGTTGGGTGGCAAGTGCTTTTTCCTGGTTTGCACATAACTTTAATATTTCGTCGTCATTCAACGCATTACAATCGTTGGCATCTTCATAACCTGCCGCTATTTGCATCACACGCTGGCTTAACATCGATTTTATGCTATGCTCCACGTATGACTGGTGGCGCTCGTCCTTTATGCAATTTGCCAAGCCGCTAATCAAACCAATCTGCTTTTCCACTTCACGTAATAATAGCAACCCTCCATCATTTGAGGTTTTTTCCATGGTAAACTTTACTTCGACTTTCTTTCCCCCTAAACCAGATAGATTGAAAAGTTGTGCTTGATTTGGGTGTGAAATTTTACCTTTTGGCGAAACATTATTATTTGTATCTTTATTCATGGGGAAAATGTCGTTTTTGCAACTCAAAGATACTATGTATCAATGAGATAACTTTGTTTTCCCCCGTTTTTTTTTACTCTCATGAATTATTCAGGATAGGTATTTTAACAAATAATGTATTGATTGTTAATTAAGAAAAAACAGAAAATAAAGCACATGGCTATAATAAAAGCAATATACAATGCGGATTTCAGCATGTAAACCAGCCGTAGCACTTTGTTGCATAACCGCCAATTCGTCTTTGACTATTGGCGTAAAATTTGGAATATTGAAGAACAAATTATCTATGTGCGGATTTGAAAGTGAAATGTTACGAAATCCCGCACACATAGCTAAGCAACAAGCTTTAAGACAGCCCTCCTAACACAAAAAACCCTCGCTTGAAAAACCAAAAGAGCTATTTTTGCCAAGCGCACCGTTTTTCTGAAAGCTTATCTGTATTTTTAAGCTTTTATTTTTTGAAATTAACTACAAACTGAATGTCTGAAGACCATAAAAAACAATTAGAACAACAACTCTGGAACATAGCCAATACTTTGAGAGGCAAAATGAATGCAGATGAATTCCGGGATTACATTCTCGGTTTTATCTTTTATAAATACCTCTCCGAAAAAATGGAAATCCATGCAAACAAGATATTACAACCTGATAAATTAAAATTCAAGGAAATAGATGAAACTTCCGATGTTGGAAAAGAATTTATTGAAGCCATAAAAGAAGACTCTTTAAACAAGCTGGGGTATTTTCTTAAACCGTCGGAATTGTTTTGTGAAATTGCAAAACGGGGTAACGAAGAAAATGAGGAATATCAGAATGTTTCAATAGCGGCTGAAAGCCAAGCAGAGTATGGTTCTGATGACAATGAAAACTCAACAAGTTTTATACTTGAAGACCTTCAACGGATTCTGATAAATATTCAGTTAAGTACCATGGGAACAGAAAGCGAAGAAGATTTCGACAATCTTTTCGAAGACATGGACTTGAACAGCACCAAACTTGGGAAAAAACCATTTCACAGAAACAAGTTAATTGCAAAAGTTTTATTACACCTCGAAAAAATTGATTTCAAACTAAAAGACACTGAACTTGATGTATTGGGCGATGCGTATGAATATCTGATTGGTAAATTTGCCAGCGGAGCAGGGAAAAAAGCAGGAGAATTCTATACGCCACAACAGGTAAGTATGGTTTTGGCAAAGTTGGTAACAACCGGAAAAAGTAAATTAAAATCGGTGTATGACCCAACGTGTGGTTCGGGGTCGCTATTATTGCGGGTAGCCAAAGAAGTTGAAAGTGTAAACAACTTTTACGGACAAGAACTAAACCGCACAACCTACAACCTTGCCCGAATGAATATGATTTTGCACGATGTGCATTATCGCAAATTCGACATTAAACAGGAAGACACTTTAGAACATCCACAACATCTCGGCTATGAGTTTGAAGCCATAGTTTCAAACCCGCCTTTTTCGGCACATTGGAGTGCCAACCAGATATTTACTACCGACGACCGCTTTAGCCAATACGGAAAATTAGCACCAAAAAGTAAAGCTGACTTTGCCTTTGTGCAACACATGATTCACCATTTAGCTGAAAACGGGGCTATGGCAATTGTTTTGCCTCATGGAGCTTTGTTTCGTGGAAGTGCAGAATTACATATCCGACAATTACTGATTGAAGAAAAAAATTATTTGGACGCGGTAATCGGATTACCAGCCAATCTTTTTTATGGCACACCAATTCCAACATCTATTTTGGTATTCAAAAAATGCCGGGAGAATCCAAAAGATGTTGTCTTCATTGATGCAAGCCATCATTTTGAAAGAGGAACGCAAAATACCTTGCGCGCAGCAGATATTGACAACATTATTTCGACCTATCGCGAGCGTAAAGTAGTTGATAAATATAGCTACGTTGCACCACTCTCAGAGATTGCAGAAAACGAATTCAACTTAAATATTCCGCGATATGTAAATACATTTGTTGAGGAAGAACCCGTGGACATAAAAGCAGTTTCGAAACGCCTAAAGGAACTTGAAATTGAGATGAATGCAAACAATAACGAGCTTGCATCTTTTTGTAAAGAACTAAATATTGATACACCTTTTTAAACTTTAGCTTATGGTACAGAAAAAGCAAATAAAAGTATTTGAAGACCAAAAGGTACGTACACTCTGGGATTCGGAGCAAGAGAAATGGTATATCTCAATTGTTGATGTAATTACAATTCTAACGGAAAGTTTAGACCCGACTGCATATTGGAGAAAGCTGAAACAACGCTTAAAAGCAGAAGGAAATGAAACCGTGACGAATTGTCACGCTTTGAAAATGCTCGCAAAAGACGGCAAAATGCGGAAGACCGATGTAGCCGACACAGAACAACTGTTTCGACTTATCCAATCTATCCCATCGCCGAAAGCAGAGCCATTTAAACAGTGGTTGGCACAATTGGCTTCGGAACGAATTGACGAATTGCAAGACCCCGAAATAACCATCGACCGTGCTTTAGAACAATATATTAAATTGGGATATTCTGAGAACTGGATAAACCAACGACTAAAAAGTATTGAAATTCGGAAAGAGCTGACCGATGAGTGGAAAAAGCGGGGCTTAAAAGAGGGCGTTCAATTTGCAACACTTACCGATATTATTACCAAAGCTTGGGCAGACAAGTCAACCAAAGAATACAAAGTTCTAAAAGGTTTGAAAAAAGAGAACCTGAGAGATAACATGACCAACACCGAGTTGATTTTAAACATGCTTGCCGAAGCTTCAACAAAAGATATCTCGCAAGCAACAAACCCTAAAACTTTTGCCCAAAGCAAAAAAGTAGCGAAACAAGGTGGTAATGTAGCCAAGGTTGCGCGCAAGGAATTAGAAGCAAAAACAGGTAAAAAAGTAGTTACCTCGTTAAATGTCAAAACAGCTTTAGGCAAAAATTCCGACGAAAAAGAATTACCCGAAAATCCCCAGGAATAATATGATTCATATTAAAGACACACAAATATTTGTTGGCGTAAAAGAGGAATACCAGACAGCCCGACAAAAAGGGATGAAAATAGTTTGTGCCTTGAACCGTGCAAACGGATACGTAACACACCAATCTGTTGTTGGCTGGCAAGGGCGGGGCTGTAATCCAGACAACCCATATTATTTGTTTAAGAGAGAGGCATCTGCAATTTATTTGAATATGATTGATGGTATTGACCCAAAGTATGTAAACGATGAAATGATTAATCCGGCATTGGATTTTATTCGCGAGCATATTAAGCAAGGAAACGATGTTTTTATTTATTGCAGCCTTGGCGAGTCTCGCAGTCCGTCCATTGCATTAATGTATCTACTTGAAAACAACCTGATTGAAAAAAGTGCGAATACATTCAATATTTTCAAACAAGAATATTATCCAAATTATAATCCTAAAAGTGGGAATTTACTCTACATAAAAAGACGATGGGGAATATAAAGAGCAAACCAGAAATACGTTTCCCTGAGTTTACACAGGAATGGGAATACAAACCATTAAATCACTATTTAGCCGAATCGAAAAAACTAAATACCGATTTAAAATACGACAAAACCGAAGTGCTTTCTGTTTCGGGAGAATTGGGGATTGTAAACCAAATTAAACACCTTGGCAGGTCGTATGCTGGAGCATCGGTGCATAATTACGGAGTGGTTGAAACAGGTGATATTGTTTACACCAAAAGCCCTTTAAAAGCAAATCCTTTTGGAATTATAAAACTGAACAAAGGAAAAGCAGGAATTGTATCGACACTTTATGCGGTGTACAAAGTAAAAGAGAAAAATGCGACAGGTGAGTTTTTAGATTACCACTTTTCCTTAGATGCAAATACCAACCGCTATTTACGCCCTTTGGTAAAAAAAGGAGCTAAAAACGATATGAAGATTAACAATGCCTATGTTCTGCACGATAAAATATTTGCTCCTTCCACTGTTCCCGAACAAACGCAAATCGCTTCATTCCTTATAGTTATCGACAAACGTTTAGCCCAACTCAAAGAAAAGAAAGCCCTTTTGGAAGAGTACAAAAAGGGCATGATGCAAAAAATATTCTCACAAGAACTGCGATTTAAAGATGATAATGGAAATGAATTTCCAAAGTGGGAGAAGAAGAAATTAGGTGAAATTGGAAGAATTATTGGAGGTGGAACTCCCGATAGTGGAAAAAAGAATTATTGGCAAGGAAAAATCCCATGGATTTCAAGTTCTGATTTAGCAGAGAATGATGTTATAAACATTTCAATTACAAGGTATATTTCAGAAAAAGCTTTAAAAGAATCAGCGACAAAATTAATTCCCAAGAATAGTGTATTAATTGTTTCAAGAGTTGGAACAGGGAAGTTTGCAGTTACAAATGAAGAAGTTTGTACAAGTCAAGATTTTTCTAATCGCTACGGGGTTAGTTCCCCGCCGCTCTGCGGCGTAAATGAGTATAT
>CAYZBC010000278.1:0-7120 GCA_964476535.1 uncultured Maribellus sp. | reverse complement strand
TATAATTGGAAAAATTATATATCCATTATTTATGGACTGTGAACGGTTACGATTTTTTTTTGCGAAAAAATAAAAGTAACTAAACAAAATTAAAATATTCAATGAAAATTGCAAGTAACTTAGATCTTAAAAAGATAAAGGTAGATTATAAAAGTAAAAATGCTTTTTAGCATATGTTGGATTTTTTTAAATCACAACAATTCTCTATCTTCATCCTATAATATTCAATTAAAATATTTAAATAGAATAAAAACAGTTCATTAAAAGCCATTGAAACACTGTTTTGTTATTTAATTGAAATTCTAGACGCATAGATAAAAAATATGAAATTTGAATATTTAAATACACATCTTATTTTCCTCAGAACCCTATAAGCACTTTGCTGATATTTTGCTGACGTTTTGCTGATTTTATATTCGGGGTGTTGTTTATGTTCATTGCTGTTATATATTTGAAATACGAATATTAAATATAAATAAATTCGAATTATGAAAATTTCAGTTATTGGTACCGGGTATGTTGGACTTGTTTCAGGAACTTGCTTTGCTGAAACCGGTATAAACGTTGTTTGTGTTGATATTGATGAGAAAAAAATCAAGAACCTAAATAATGGGTTTATTCCTATTTATGAACCTGGCCTTGAAGATATTTACAAAAGAAATATGGAAAAAGGCAGATTGGCATTTACTTCTGATTTACAAAGCAGTTTAACAGATGCTGAAGCACTTTTTATTGCGGTTGGCACACCCCCCGACGAAGATGGTAGTGCTGATTTGAAATATGTTCTTGGTGTAGCAAAAGAAGTGGGAAAACACATGGATCATTACTTGGTAATTATCACTAAAAGTACTGTACCTGTGGGAACTTCTGCAAAGGTAAAAAAAGCCATTCAGAACGAACTGAATATCAGAGGCGTTGATATTCCATTCGATGTGGCTTCAAATCCTGAGTTTCTAAAAGAAGGCAGTGCTGTTGTTGATTTTTTGAAACCTGATCGAATTGTGGTTGGAATTGAATCGGCAAAAGCTGAAAAGGTAATGCGTAAACTGTATAAACCATTTCTTTTAAATGGCCATCCAATTTTATTTATGGATATTTTATCCTCCGAAATGACTAAATATGCTGCAAATTCAATGTTGGCAACAAAAATTAGTTTTATTAACGACATTGCCAATCTATGTGAAATTGTAGGTGCTGATGTTGATTCAGTGCGTAAAGGAATTGGTTCTGACGCCCGGATTGGACCTAAATTTATTTACCCCGGAACAGGTTATGGTGGTTCTTGTTTCCCAAAAGATGTGCAGGCGCTTATTCGTACTGCCGACGAATTCGGCTATTCACTTGAGATATTAAAGGCTGTCGAGAGTGTTAATTACCGACAAAAATCAATCTTGTTCAGCAAACTTAAAAAACATTTCGACGGAAAATTAAAAGGCAAAAAATTTGCGATGTGGGGACTGGCATTTAAACCTAAAACCGATGACATGAGGGAAGCTCCATCATTAGTACTTATCGATTTATTATTAAATGAAGGAGCCGAAATTGTTGCTTACGATCCTGTTGCTATAGAAGAAGGGAAACGAATTCTGGGCGATAAAATAACCTATGCTAAAGATGAATACGACGCATTAATTGATGTAGATGCATTAATTCTGGTTACAGAATGGTCTGAATTCAGGATTCCTAATTTCAGAGTTATGGAAAAACTCATGAAAAATAAAGCCATTTTTGATGGGCGTAACATTTACGATCCGGAAGAAATGAAAGAATACGGATATAGTTATTACAGTATTGGCAGAAAAGAAATAATTCCCCAATAATAAAATTTAACTTAAAAAATTTAATTACTGATGAAAAGAATATTAGTAACAGGCGGTGCTGGATTTGTTGGCTCTCATTTATGTGAACGGCTTTTAAACGAGGGGAATGAAGTGATTTGTATGGACAATTTTTTTACCGGAAAGAAAAGTAAAATAGTTCATCTGATCGATAATCCTTATTTCGAATTAATACGCCACGATGTAACCATGCCTTATTTTATTGAAGTTGACCAGATCTATAATCTTGCATGTCCTGCATCGCCGGTGCATTACCAGTACAATCCTATTAAAACAATAAAAACATCGATAATGGGAGCGGTAAATATGCTGGGACTTGCAAAACGTATTAAGGCTAAAATTTTGCAGGCTTCTACGAGCGAAGTTTATGGCGATCCATCAGTTCATCCACAAACAGAAGATTACTGGGGAAATGTAAATCCCATTGGAATTCGTTCTTGTTACGACGAAGGTAAACGTTGTGCTGAATCGTTATTTGTTAATTACCACGCACAAAATAATGTGCGAATTAAAATAATACGAATTTTTAATACATATGGCCCAAAAATGGAACCAGATGATGGTCGGGTGGTTTCAAATTTTATTGTTCAGGCTTTGAAAGGAGAGGATATTACTATTTTTGGGAATGGTAAACAAACACGCAGTTTTCAATATGTGAGCGATTTAGTAGAAGGAATGATTCGAATGATGGGAACCGATGATAGTTTTATTGGTCCTGTAAACATTGGAAATCCCGGTGAATTCACTATGTTGGAACTGGCACAGAATATTATCGATTTAACAAATACTAAGTCGAGAATAATATACATGCCATTACCCGCCGACGACCCAACACAAAGGCAACCCGACATTAGTCTGGCAAAAGAAAAACTAGGAGGATGGGGACCTAAAGTGCCTTTAAAAGAAGGCCTTACAAAAACAATTGAATATTTCGATAAATTATTAACTGAAAAGTAAGGTGTAAGGATTTTAGGATTTGTTTAATTGTTTGTGTGTTGAAAAACTCGTGGTATGAAAGAAGATATTCAGAATATTACTCCAAAAATTTTAGTGGTTGACGATAATCCTAAAAACATTCAGATTGTTGCTTTAATACTTAGGGAATTTAAATACAAAATAATTATTGCTGTTAACGGACAAAATGCAATCGACCTTGTTAACAGAACTCGCCCCGATTTAATTCTGCTTGATGTAATGATGCCTGGAATGGACGGTTTCGAAGCCTGCAGGATTATTAAAATGGATGTAAAGAATGAAAATATTCCGATAATTTTTCTTACCGCACTAAGCGAAAAAGTTAATATTGTAAAAGGATTTGAAATGGGCGGGGTTGATTACATTGTTAAACCTTTCAATAAAGACGAACTTCTTACCCGTATTAAAACGCATCTGGAGCTCAAATTTACTCGCGACAAATTGAATAAAACAACTTCCGATCTTATTGAGTTAAATCGGATAAAAGATAAAATGTTTTCTATTATTGGGCACGATTTGCGTTCTCCGGTGGGAAGTATGAAAATGATGATAGATCTTATTTTGTGCGACCCCGTTTTAGTAGGTCTTAAAGAGCATAAAAATAATTTCGAAGTCCTTTCCCAGACTGCAAATGAACTTTACTTATTACTTGAGAACTTGCTGGGCTGGGCAAAAGCACAAAGTGGTAATCTTGGATTTATTAATGAGAACATTGAGCTTGAGATGGCAGTTAAGAGTGTTTTTCTGTTGCATAGAAGTTCAGCACAAAATAAAAAGCTGAATTTTGAACAAAATATTGCAGAAGGATTAATGGTTTTTACTGATTTGAATATGTTGAAAACAGTTTTGAGAAACCTTATTTCCAATGCAATAAAATTTTCATTTGAAGGAGGAACCATTAAAATTTCAGCAGAAAATAAAAATGACTTGATAAAAATTTCAGTTTCAGATACAGGTGTTGGAATTCAAAAAGAAAACTTTCCAAAATTATTTGATTTAAAACAACACATTACATCTTACGGTACAAAAAATGAACCAGGAAGTGGATTGGGACTGAATTTATGTGCCGACTTTATAAATAATAACGGCGGTCGAATTTGGGTTGAAAGTGAAGTGGGTGCAGGAAGCACCTTCTTTATAGAATTAACGGCAGGAATGAATTAATGAAATTTGAAAATAGAGTTGAATATATTAAGCGTATGAAAAACGAAATGTACTTAAATCAGTAACTTTGAATTTGAAAATATACTTTTTTATATTTTTTTAGTCATAAGTTGATAAGGAAAAAATAACAAAATGAAAAAATTACTAATTGTTGACGATAAATCGTCTATTACTAATCTTTTAGCACAATTCTTAAACAACAAATATTTAGTAGAAACTAAATCCGATGGACTTGAAGCACTCACATGGCTTCAAAAAGGAAATATTCCGGATGTAATAATTACCGATTTGCAAATGCCCGAAATCGATGGGCTTGAGCTAATAAAACGGTTAAAGGAAAGTGGCTATTTTAAAGATATTCCGGTTATTGTTTTGAGCAGTAAAGATAGTAGTAGCGATCGTGTTCAATGTTTAAAAATGGGAGCAGAAGATTATATTGTTAAGCCTTTTAATCCGGAAGAACTTTTAATCCGATTGGAAAAAGTATTACTGCGCTAAAAGAAACCTTATGAATAAAAAGGAAAAAATAACAATTCTTCAAGTAGGTGAAAAACCAGAATTTGAAAAATCACGAAAGCTGTATACTTTAAATTTCGAATTTCATACAGTTGAAAATCAGTTTTTTGCAAGCCATTGGGTTACAGAAAATGGTTTGCCTGATGCTATTATTTGCGACAGAAAACTTCCGGGTGGTAATGGATTTGGTTTTTATGAATATTGGGTCGAATCTTATGACAAGGAGAAAAATATTCCTTTTATTTTGTTGGCAGAAGAAAAAAGTGCAGACATGGTTGCAAAAGCGATTCAATTAGGAATTGATGATTTGTATGTAAAACCAATTAATTCTGATGTAATTTTAAGCAGAATAATTATTCTTGAAAGGGTAAAACCTCTGACAAAAAAAGAAGAAAAAAAGGATGTAAATGTTATA
Source organism: uncultured Maribellus sp. (assembly GCA_964476535.1). GTDB lineage: Bacteria > Bacteroidota > Bacteroidia > Bacteroidales > Prolixibacteraceae > Draconibacterium. The sequence continues at coordinate 2,212 of CAYZBC010000278.1, read as the reverse complement.
ATAACATATAAAACACCCTTTTTTAAAAGAACTTTCGATATTGTTTCTGCATCACTCGGTTTATTGTTAATTTCTCCTTTGCTAATTGTATTTGTTACTGCTGTTTGGCTCGAATCAAAAGGGAAAGTATATTATATTTCAAAACGAGTTGGTTCAGGATATAAAATTTTCGATTTTTATAAATTGCGTTCCATGTATAGTGATGCTGATAAAAGGTTAAAAGAACTGGAACATCTAAATCAATATAAAAAAAAATCTATCGAAGAAAAGTCGGATGAGAGTAAAAAAGCAGAAACTAAATTTACATCAACCGAAGAATCTGCCTCACCGCTTTATGGCGACGAAAAAGTAGTATCAGAAAAAGAATTCATTAAATTAAAAAAAGAAAAACAAGATACCGCTTTTGTGAAATTTGAAAATGATCCTAGAATAACAAAAGTAGGACACATCATTCGGAAACTTAGTATCGACGAATTGCCGCAATTAATAAATGTGATAAAAGGAGATATGTCGATTGTTGGAAACAGGCCGTTACCAATGTATGAAGCAGAACTTTTAACAACTGATGACTGGACAGACAGATTTCATGGTCCTGCCGGAATAACCGGTTTGTGGCAGGTTGAAGCACGTGGAAAATCGAGTAAAATGTCGCCCGAAGAAAGAAAAGGATTGGACAATAAATATTCTGAAATAGCGAACAGTAAGTTTTCTTTCTGGAAAGACATTTGGATTATTCTGCGAACAATTCCGGCAGTTTTTCAAAAAGAGAATGTTTAGGTTTTAGTATTGAATGGAATATATTTATTTGTAATTCTGAAGATATATCATCAAAATTAAAAGAATGATAAAAAATAGAAAAATACTAATATTTGCATTTATAGTTCTATTTTTCAGTACTTCCTGTTTTGCTCAAGATGAACATTATTTCGACTTTTTAGAGAAAGACATTACCATATTATTACCACCACTCGAAACGCTCATCGATTCAGCAATTACAAATAATCCGGAAGTCCGATTTCGTGAACTTCAAATTAAAGTGAATTCATATAAATTAAAATCGAACAAATACTATTTTACCCGGAACCTTGGAATTCAAACAGATGTCAGGTTTGGAACTTTCGATAATTTCTCAACTAATACTTCCGAAGGTCAAACTCCTTCCATAATTTCAACTCAAGAAAGCCAAATTAATTATGGGATAGGACTTTATATGAAATTTCCGTTACTGGATTTTCTTGATCGCAAAAACCAAATTAATCTGGCAAAAACAGAAATGGATCAAGCTACAGAAATGGTTGAAAATCAGCAAAAAGAGGTACGGCAAATGGTAATACAACAATACAATGATTTAGTTTTAAAACAGCATTTACTGAAATTAAAAACTCAGGCTATTGAAACTTCTAGAATTAATTTAGAAATGGTTGAAAAGGAATTTAATAATGGAATTACATCTGTGGTTGAATATACCAGAATTTATCAGATTGTAATTAATGCAGAAGCAGATTTGGAAACTACCAGAATGGATTTTGTAAATTCATTTATGATGTTAGAGGAAATTGCAGGAAATAAAATTGAAATAAACTGGTAACAGAAAGATAAACGAATGAAAATTATTGATCTGGTCAGACTAATACGAAAACATCTTGTATTATTAGTTTTAACCCCTGTTTTTTTAGCCGGGCTGGTAACTTATTTAACAAAAAATCCAGATTTAAAATACACTTCGGAGACAACTTTATACACTGGAATAGCATCGGGCTCAAGTGTCGAAATGGATAAATCGTTTAGTTATTTTGCCAATAATACAGCATTCGATAATCTGATTAATGTAATTCGTTCGAGAGAAACACATCAGGAAGTTGCCATTAGGTTACTGAGCCAACATCTGCTGATGGGAAAGTCTGATCTTAAATTTATTTCTGGCAAATCGATGGCCGAATTAAACAAGATTACACCGGAAGACATAAAGCAACTGGTGCTCAATACCAAAAATACAACCACAACAAAATCATCATTATCATCAGCCGATTCTGCATCTCGGGCGAATTCTTTTTCTTTTTCAGCTATAAATGAACAGGATAATTATAGTGCACTGCCACCCGGAATTTCGAAAGATATTTATGAACAAACCGTAAAAGTGCTTACCAGATTGATGATGAGTAGTGATACAAATTTTGTATACAGGTTATTAAATTTCGATCATCCACATTAC